>JAZRZJ010000035.1:0-11025 GCA_045601285.1 Oscillospiraceae bacterium | reverse complement strand
AAGAGCGTAAAGCTCACCGTAAACGGCAAGGCGCTGGCGGGCAATATCATCCCCGTGTTCCCCGAGGGCGAGGAGGTTTCGGTCACCGCCGTTCTGCAGGACTGACCGCCACAGAATAAGGAAAAAAGACACCCGACAGGGTGTCTTTTTTACTTATTCCACATGTTTTCTGGGTCGGGGTCTGTGGGGTCCCAGCCGCGGCAGTCAACGTTGCCGCCGATATTGGGCGGCACGGGCTTGCCCAGAGGACCGGGGTCTGCGTCGGAATAGAATTCAACGGCGGTGATATCCTCCTTGTGGTCGAATATCCACTTGGCATCGATGACCTGCAGACGGATGCAGCCCATGGAGCAGGCGGTGCCGAGCTGGTCAAACTGCCAGTACTCCAGAGAGCCGCTGTTGCCCATCTCCGTGTAGGGCACGGAGTGGAACAGAATGTTGCCCGTTATCTGGGTGCAGTAGTGGCCGAAAACGTCGCCGAACAGCGCCAGCCACTCCCATTTCCCCTGCCATGTGATATCGTAAACGCCGCTTTTGGGCGTGGCGGGACCCGTGGAGCAGACCATGGCCTTGCAGGGGGTCAGCTCGCCGTCATCTACGACGGAATACACCGTTACGGTATTACTTTCGAGGTTGACTTTTATGTAGAACGGCCCCTCAAACACCTGCTCCGTGGGAACGGGTGTTTCCGTGACCGGCGGCTCCGTCACCTGAGGTTCCGTCACCTGAGGTTCGGGAGTATCCGTCGGCTCACTTATCGCAGAGGCTGTGCCGCAGGCGGAGAGCAATATTACCGCCAGCAGAATGATTGCAATACAACTTTTTCTCATATCTTTGTGTTTTAGGTAATAGGGATTAGGTATTAGGGATCAGTAGGGGCGCTTCACGAAGCGCCCTTACCGCAAATGTTAAAAAGCCTGTCATTATGATTTCGCGCAGCGACGAAGGATATCCCGCTTTTATGTATTACTTGCTCTTGAGCTCTTCGAGGATCTGAGCCAGCAGCTCTTCGGTGGTGGGCTTGGCCTCTTCAACGATCTCCTCAACTGCTTCTTCGGCGTCCTTTTTCTTCAGACTGCTGAGCTTGTTGACAGCCTTGACGATGAGGAAAACGGCAAAAGCGGTGATGATGAAGGTGATGATGGCGTTGATTACCGCGCCGATGCCGAAGCCGCCGGGAGCCCAATCGGCAAAGGTGCTGTCGGGGATGAGCAGGCCCAGAATGGGGGTCAGCAGATTTTCGACGATCGCGGTGACGATTGCGGTGAAGGCGCCGCCGATGACAACGCCGACTGCCAGGTCGAGAACGTTGCCGCGCATTGCGAAGGCTTTGAACTCTTCAAGGAACTTTTTCATGGTTTTTTCTCACTTTCTTATAATAAATTTTAAAAATTGGAACAAATTTAACGGTTTGCGATTTGTATAAAACGAGGTACCGTAGGGAGCAATGCCCACATCGCTCCGCAAAAAGCCTGTCATTCTGAGGAGCACAGCGACGAAGAATCTCCTATCGTATAGGGGGATTCTTCACTTCGTTCAGAATGACACGTTTATTTCTTTAAAAGGGCAATCTACTGCTCATTAAAAACGCCTGTCAACCGAGGAGCGAAGCGATGTGGCAATCCGCTTCCCCGATAAACTGCTCCGCAAATAGCCTGTCATTCTGAGGAGCGAAGCGACGAAGAATCTCCTATCGTATATGGGGATTCTTCGCTTCGCTCAGAATGACACAGTTTTTTATATTTCAGCCGTAGGGCGGGGGCTTGCTCCCGCCGACTTTGCGCTTCGTTTGCAGCCGATGAACGCACGCCTAAAATGCTGAATTTATCATTCAGCATTTTGCTTTTATCATTTCTTGGGCACCATGACCTCAAGACCGCCCATGTAGGGACGGAGCACCTCGGGAATGGTTACGCTGCCGTCTGCCTGCAGATGATTTTCGAGGAATGCGATGAGCATACGGGGAGGAGCAACAACGGTGTTGTTGAGGGTGTGGGGCAGATACATCTTGCCGTCCTCGCCCTTTACGCGCATCTTAAGTCTGCGGGACTGGGCATCGCCCAGATTGGAGCAGGAGCAGACCTCGAAGTACTTCTGCTGACGGGGGGACCAGGCCTCGATGTCGCAGGACTTGACCTTAAGGTCGGCAAGGTCGCCGCTGCAGCACTCAAGCTGACGTACGGGAATCTCCATGCTTCTGAACAGCTCAACGCTGTAGCGCCACATCTTTTCGTACCAGTCCATGCTGTCCTCGGGCTTGCAGACAACTATCATCTCCTGCTTTTCAAACTGGTGAATGCGGTAAACGCCGCGCTCCTCAATGCCGTGGGCGCCCTTTTCCTTGCGGAAGCAGGGGCTGTAGGAGGTGAGAGTCTGGGGCAGGCTTTCCTCGGGGATGATCTGGTCGATGAACTTGCCTATCATGGAGTGCTCGCTTGTACCGATGAGGTAAAGATCTTCGCCCTCTATCTTGTACATCATGGCGTCCATGTCGGTCTGGCTCATGACGCCCTCAACAACGTTGCCGTGGATCATAAAGGGAGGAATGCAGTAGATGAAGCCCTTGCCTATCATGAAGTCGCGGGCGTAAGCGAGAACTGCGGAGTGCAGACGCGCGATATCGCCCATGAGATAGTAGAAGCCGCTGCCGGAAACACGGCCTGCGGAGTCCATGTCAACGCCGCTGAAGCGTTCCATGATCTCGGTATGGTAGGGAATGGCGTATTCGGGAACTACGGGTTCGCCGAAGCGCTGAACCTCAACGTTTGCGCTGTCATCGGGACCGATGGGAACGGAGGGGTCGATGATGTTGGGAATGGTGAGCATGATGGTGTGGATACGTGCGGCGTATTCCTCCTCAAGCTTTTCAAGCTCTGCAAGACGCTCAGCGTTTGCCTTTACCTGAGCCTTTACCTTTTCTGCCTCCTCAAGCTTTGAGGGGTCCTTCTTTGCCATGCCCATGAGCTTTCCGACTTCCTTGGAAAGACTGTTGCGGCTTGCGCGGAGCTCACTTGCCTCGGTTATGGCGGCGCGGTTGAGCTTGTCAAGCTCCAGCACCTCATCAACGAGAGGAAGCTTTGCGTCCTGGAATTTCTTCTTAATGTTTTCCTTTACTATGTCGGGGTTTTCCCTGACAAATCTAATGTCAAGCATAAATATAACTCCTTGTTATAACGATATTACAAATAGTGTTAGTTTTCGCCCCATGAGCGTCCCATTTTAATGAGATTTGAGATAAGCGCCTCTCTGTCATCGCTGTCATAATATTCAAGGACGATTTTGCCGCGGCGCTTGCCCTGCTCAATGCTGACCTTGCGGGCAAGGCTGCTGCTGAGCATATTTGATGCTTCCGCGATGTAATCCACAACGATTTCGTCGCCTGCGACCTTTTCTTTTTCCGGTGTGCGCAGCTTTTTAATGGTTTTTGCCGCAAGCTGCTCGGTTTTTCTCACGGAAAGACCGCCAGAAACGACCTGCTGTGCCAGCTCAAGCTGCAGCTCCGCATTTTCAACTGGAAGCAGCGCTCTTGCGTGACCTGCGGAAAGCATTCCCTTTTCTACCATCTCCAGCACCTTTTTCCCCAGGGAAAGCAGACGCATTGAGTTTGTTATCGCGGGCCGCGATTTGCCCACGCTCTTTGCCGCCTCGTCCTGCGTGAGCCCATACTCCTCGATGAGCGCCTTGTAGCCCATGGCTTCTTCAATTGGGTTCAAATCCTCACGCTGAAGATTTTCCACCAGTGCAAGCTCGGCAACCCTGCGGTCATCGGCTTCAATCACTCTGACGGGAACCTCCGCAAGACCTGCCATGCGCGATGCGCGCCAGCGGCGCTCGCCTGCGATTATCTGATAGTAACCGCTGTCAAGCTTTCGCACCGTTATGGGCTGAATCAGTCCGTACTGAGCGATTGAGTCTGCAAGCTCCTGCAAAGCATCGTCGTCAAAGCGTGTTCTTGGCTGTTCTGCCCGGGGCTCCACCTTTGAAATGGGAAGATACAGCAGCTCGCTTGACTCTTCATCGTCAAGAAAATCCTCGCCGAAAAGGGCGCTTAAGCCTGTTCCGAGGCCTTTTTTACTGTCCTTTGCCATGTTCAGCCTCCTTTTTTGTTCTTATTTTCTTTTTTAAGGAATTCCTCTGCTAATTTCATGTATGCGCGGCTGCCCTTGCCAATCCGGTCATAGACTACGCCGGGGATTCCGTGGCTTGGTGCCTCGGAAAGTCTTACGCTGCGGGGAATTACCGTTTCGTAGACCTTCTCGCCGAAAAACTGCTTAAGCTCGGCGGTGACCTGCTGAGTTAGGTTTGTGCGTGTATCGTACATGGTAAGCAGTATGCCCTGAATGTGCAGCGTGGGATTAAGCCGTTTGTTGCACATTCTGATGCTTGTCATGAGGTCTGCAATGCCCTCAAGGGCGTAGTATTCGCACTGCATGGGAATGAGAATGCTGTCTGCGGCCACAAAAGCGTTGAGAGTAAGCAGCTCAAGTGAGGGCGGACAGTCGATGAATATGTAGTCGTAGTCGCTGCAGATGGTCTGTATTGCGATTTTCAGTATAAATTCACGGCTTTTCTTGTCTACAAGCTCAACTGATGCGCCCGAAAGATCCTTGTTTGAGGGAATTACATCGCCGAAAGCAGTTTTTCTTATGCAATCGAGGACAAAAGTTCCTTTTGTCAGCAGATCATAGCAATTCGGACTTTCGGATTTACTGACACCCATGCCCGATGTGCTGTTGCCCTGGGGGTCGCAGTCAATCAGCAGAACTTTTTTGCCCTTTGAATGAAGCGCCGCGCAGAGATTTACGCAGGTCGTTGTTTTGCCAACACCGCCCTTCTGATTGGCTACGGCAATGATTTTGGCCATATACTCACCTCTTTGTTGTTATTAACTGTATTATAGCAAGCTTTTGTGTGTTTTTCAATGTTTCACGTGAAACAATTTGCATATTTTTTTAATCTTGCTCCTTGTCTGCTTTTGTTTCACGTGAAACATATTAGCTCAGTATAGGTCAAAAATTGTTGTGTTTCACGTGAAACATCAGTCAACAAGCATATCCACGTCCTCAACCGTAAGGCCGCTGTGCAGTGCAAGGTTGATGCCGTAGGCAATAAGCTTTGATACGGAGGACACCAGCTCGTCAATGTTTCTCGGAGTAACGAAAAGCCCCTTTGCCTCCGCAGAGTCGGTAAAAGCGGCGGCATCAATGACGGTGGGAACGCCCATCGCGATAACAGGAACGCCGAGAGCATCGGAATTAAGCTGTGCGCGGTTGTTGCCAACGCCGGAGCCGGGAGAAATTCCGCTGTCGCAAATCTGGACGGTGTTGCAGAGCCTGCTCAGCTCCGAGGACGCAAGAGCGTCAACGGCGATGACGCAGTCGGGCTTGACCGTGTTGCAGATTGATTTCAGCGTGTCGGCGCTTTCGATGCCCGAGGTGCCGAGAACGCCTGTGCGCAGAACGGCAACCGAGGAAAAGGCGGCGAAGGTTTCGGGAGCAGATGAAATCAGGTGCCGCGTGACAATGAGTGAGTCTGCTGTTTTCGGCCCGATGGCATCGGGAGTAATTCTGCCGTTGCCGAGGCAGGCTATAAGAAAGCTTTGCGCCGAGTGAATCGCATCAAATTTTTCCAGAAGCTCGGCAATGGAGCTTGCGGCATCTGAAAAGGCGTTTTCCCGCCGTTCAATAAATTTTTTAAGCTCAATTGTATAATATTTCCCAATAGGTTTACATAATATATTAGCGGCTTCAGGGGAAGAGATGCTCATTTCCGTGACGGAAAAGCCTCGGGAGTCATATTTCTCCAGTGCGGCGCCTTCTATTTCACCCAGCTCACCGCTGTAAATTTCGTGGGCATCGAGGGCAAGGTCGGTTCTGACGAATTTGTTCTGCAAAAAAATCGCTCCTTCACAAGATATAGTGGTAGTATTTCCGCTTCGGCACAAATAATTAATAGTGCAAAAAAATCTTTGAAAAATAAAGAAAAATCCTTGATTTTTGGAAGTTTCGTTGCTATAATAACTATCCGCGAGCGTCTACTCGCATTCGTTATTGTTATCAGTCCCAACGGCAGTAACCATCAGATGACCAACCCATCAGTCTGATAGCCGGCGTAAACCGGCGGTTTTCGCCGGAAAATCCCGTGAGGATTTTTGTTACTAAGTTATAAGGAGGTGCCACGATGCCCAACATTAAGTCCGCAATGAAGAGAGACGAGAAGTCCAAGGAGCTCCGCGCAAAGAACCGCGCTGACAAGACCGCTCTCAAGACCGTTATGAAGAAGTTTGACGCAGCTGTTGAAGCCGGTGACAAGGCAGTCGCCGAGGAAAACTACAAGGCAGCAGTCAAGGCTGTTGACAAGGCCGTAGCAAAGGGTCTGCTTCACAAGAACAACGCAGCCCACAAGAAGTCCGCTATGACCGTCAAGCTCAACAAGATGGCATAATTTAAGCGATTAAGGCGCTCATCCGTCAGGATGGGCGCTTTTGCTATATTGAGGGGATTCTTCACTTCGTTCAGAATGACAGCTATGAGGGTGCTGTGCGTTCGGAACGGTCAAGACCGTTCCCTACGCCAAAACTGTCATCCACAGCACAGTAGGGAACAGGCTTGCCGGTTCCGCCCGCTGAATGCTAAGCCCCGCCTGTCATTCTGAGGAGCGGCAGCGACGAAGAATCTCCGGCGTGGGATGTGATTCAGGAGATTCTTCGCTTCGCTCAGATGACAGCTATGGTGATGCTGTGTGTTCGGACGGTCAAGACCGTTCCCTACGCTAAAGCTGCCATCCGTACTACTGTAGGGAACAGGCTTGCCTGTTCCGCCAGCGCACGCCCACCCTATGATGCAAAGCCCAAGTCGGAGCTTTTGTTTTATTACGCGTCAGATCTTCTTTCGTATTTTCCCTATCACGAAGCACAGGGGCAGAAGCACAAGACTTGCCGCCAGGTTGAGCAGAGGAACGACATACAGGGAATACTGCTGCATGACAGCGGCATTTTCTGAAAGCGTAAAGGCCACGGCTGCGGCGATCGCTCCGCACAGAGCGATAAGCCAGCGGCCGTTTTTCATGTCCGCAAGCGCTGCGTTTTCGGCAGGTTTAAAGTTAAAAACAAGCTGAAGACACTTAACAGCGACCGTAAGCACGGTTGCAAAGACGATGAAGTCGGGGATAACCCACAGTGCAACCACAAAAGCCTCAATGCGCTCAATGGTGTTAAAAAGCGTGATGTCGCGGAGCATGGTGAAAAAAGGGTGGGTAAGCTGTGCTGTCATGGCGGAACCGAAGTTGCCGATGATTGCGGCAATGTCCGCCGTCAGCAGAAGCGTCACAGGCAGCATCCAGAGGGCATAGTGCTTTGCCCGGCCCTCCTCAAGCGTGCTTTTGTCCTCAAGAAAGGAGCAGTACAAAAGCACTGCAGCGTAGATGTTGAAAATGGGGATCGCGCCCAGAAGAAGCGGCTTGATGTCACCCTGCATCACGGGAAAAAGATTTGCCGCATCAATGGTTATCAGTCCGAAAAACAGAACGAGCACAAGCACCGCCGCAAGAATGGGTGAAAAAATTTTCGCGCTGCGCACAATGGCTTTTTTCGGGCCAAGCGCCGCAATAAAGCCCAGAATGAGCATGACAAAAACAAAGGGGATCGGCGTTGCGGCGGGATAGATCGAGGAAACGAAGCGGTCAGCGCCGGAACGGAGAATAAAGCCGCAGTAGAAAAGCGCGTTGGCGGCGATGAGAACAAGCACGACGCTGCCGAAAAAGCTTCCCGCGGCGCGCTTGATCATTTCGCCCATGCCCTCTCCTTCGTGACGGTGCTTGAGAAAGGCAGAGATGAAAACTATATACATTATAATAAAGGGCAGAGCGATAAGCGGAGTAAGCCATGCTCCGCTCTGCGCCTCTGCGGCGCTCTGCTGGGGGATAAGGCGCATCATGGGCGCAAGGGAAAAGACAAAGGCCAGCGCCGAAAGCTGACGGCGGTTGTATTGATTCACGCGGAAGCCTCCTTTTCGGCGTCAAAGCTGCGGTCAATTTCCGCGCTGACATTTATAATAAAGTAGACATGAGGCAGCATTTCCTGAAAATCCTGCCCCATTCCGCTCATGGAAAGCGGATTATGGGTTTCGAGAATACTCCCAAGCTGGAGAAAATCGCAGCCCGTAAGCTTTGAAAGGCTGAGAACGTTTTCAAAGCGGAGCTTTATATCCTCCTCCAGCGCCTTGCGCACATCTTCGAGCTTAAGCTCCTCGCCGCGCTCAAAAAGTGCGGTGTGAAGCTCTGCGTCAATGCGCAGTGCGCTGAGACTTCCGTTTTCCGTCACAGGCTCGATTTTGCACTCGCAGTCATCAAGCTGAAGTGCGGCACTGCCCTTTTCGGTGCTGACGGTAAGGCGGCAGGGACCGGCCTCGTTTTGCAGAAGTCCCACGGCAAGCGAATCGTGATAGGAAATCTGGCCGATCATTTTTTTGTCCTTTATTATGGCGTAGCCGTCGGGCCGCGCGGTGAGTTCGTCTTCTGAGTCATAGAGGGATTCCTTTGCCTTTACGCACTTAACGGCGCAGATCAGGGCAGAGCCGTTGCGGTCAAGCTGAGCCGTGACCTCGCCTGCGGTGAAAATGCGCAGGTCGCCTCTTTTTTTGACATTGCGCTCAAGGGATTTCAGCACGTCGGTGGCATCGTACTCCTCGTTGCCCGAACCAAGCACGAGCTCCGAGGCGCTGCCGCGGGACACGATGAAAAGCGGCGTGTCCATGCGCATCTGAGTTGAGCGCCCGATGAAATCAAGGTAGTGGGAAAGCCCCGTTTTTGCCGCGTTTTCGCCAATGGCGATATAGCCCGTGTGAGCGTAGAAAATTTCCTCCGCGGCGCTGTAATCCTGCATTTTCTGCTCCGCGAGGGTAATGCTTCCCGCTTCGGCGGCCATGCGCGTGATCTTGTCTCCGCCGCCGGTTGAAACGGAAACGGTGAAGCCTTTGTCAGAGCGGTCAAAGCCCATGGTCTGCACCACCATGAGCTGTTCTGTTTCACGGTAGTTTGAGTATATGCTGCCACTGCTGCAGCCCGATAAAAGCGAAAGGCACAGCAGGGGCACTATACATTTAAATATACGTTTCAAAGCTGTTTCCTCCTGTCAGGCGGCTGAAGCTCTTCCTCGCGGAGCTTGTCCTTGGGCTTGGGCTTTCGCAAAAATGTGCGGGCAAGACTTCGCGGTCTGCCGTCGGACATGGGCGCGGTGTAGTTGACGCCGAAGTTGTCCATGGCGCACAGCCGCCACACCATGAGGCACATGAACGCCGCAACGCCGAAAAGTCCTGCCAGCACCGCCGCAAGCACAAACAGAAAACGCCAGATACGCAAAGCCGCGCCCAAGTCCTGACTGGGCTGGGCATAGCCCGATATGCCCGCAAGGGCAACGACTATGACGGCAATGGGCGAAATGACCTTGGCCTCCACAGCGGACTGACCGACGATCAGCGCACCGATGATTGATGTAGTGGCTGCAATGGGGTCGGGAAGCCGCAGGCTTGCCTCCTGCAGAAGCTCAAAGGCAATGAGCATTCCGAGAATTTCAAGGGCAGTGGAAAAGGGAACATTCTGCTTGGACTGGATAATGGACATAAGGAGCTTTGTGGGGATCATCTCCTGGTGATACATGGCAACCGCCACATAAAAGGCTGGCAGGGCTACCGCAAGGACAAGGGCGATCCAGCGGATTACGCTCAGCACCGAAGCAATGGAAAAGTGCAGGGATTCGTCCTGGGGAACTCGGAGATATTCCGCAAAGGTTGCGGGAATGAGAAAGGCAACGGGCAGCCCGTCTACTATAAGACCTACCCTGCCGTTGAGAAGCTGACGGGCAAAGCGGTCGGGACGCTCTGTGTGAATGAGCTGGGGGAAGGCGGAGCGCGGGTGGTCAACAATGTATTCCTCAAGGTTTCCCGTGGCAAGAATGCCGTCGATGTCGATAGCGTCAAGGCGCTTCTGAAGCTCGGCAATGTGGGCGGGATTTGCAACTCCGTCTACATATATAATTACAGCCCGCGTTTCGCTCTTTCGGCCGATGAGGGTGTTCTGAATTTTCAGGGCGGGATTGCAGATGCGTGAGCGCACAAGCGCGGTGTTGATGCGCAGACGCTCCGTGAAGCTGTCCTTTGAGCCCTTGAGGGATTTCTCCATCTGGGGCTCTGAAATACTGCGCACATTCTGGGTGCGCACCTCAAAGGCAACTGCCTCGGCGCTGTCATCGAAGATAACGGCAGCGCAGCCCTGGGTGATGTCCGTCACAAGCTTGTCGGTTTCCGTGCGGTGCATGGCGGTGCCGCTGAATACCGCGCCGTCCATGATGCGCTCCGCCGTGAGATTAAAGCCCGTGCGTAGAACGTCCGTCAGCGGACGCAGAATTTCCTCGCTTACCGCCGTGCCGTCAACGGTTCCGTCAAGCCAGCAGACAAAAAGCTTTTTTCCGGGTGCAAGTCCGGGGAATATTTCGCGGGTTTGAAAATCGGAGCATTCGGCAAATATATTTTTGAGCGTTTCGGAGCTTATGGGCTCGGGGAAACGCGGCTCGCGCAATTTGTGCGGCCCATCGTCAGAGTTTTTCTGACGGGAAAAAAGGTTAAAATCAGACATGTTGTTATTATGTACTGAGTACTCCACAATATTTAGGGCTAGCAAAATTTGCCGCAAAAAAGTTAGAAAAAATACGAAAATATGTGTTGACAAAGGCGGTTTTGCGTGCTATTCTAACGGAGCGCCTCAAGAGAGGGGCAAAAACAGAATAAAGCAGTCGAAAAACTTTTTTAAAAAACTTGAAAAAAGTTGTTGACAAAAGGGTTTGGCTGTGCTATTCTAGTAAAGCTGACCGCTCAACAGCGCGGCAAGCAATGTACCTTGAAAATTAGATAATGTAAGAACAAAGCTTATGCTAAAATAAGCACCAGAAAAGGGTTCTTTAAAGTCAGAAATGACTATAAAAATTTCTTTGAGAGCTAGAAAGCAATCATAAATTGATATGAACCGCGAAAG
>JAZRZJ010000034.1:0-20735 GCA_045601285.1 Oscillospiraceae bacterium | reverse complement strand
ATTCGCCATCCGAATGTCCTCCTTATGTTTGTCTTGTGCAGTTGTCAGGCCGCACTTACATCTTACCATAAGGAGTTTTTTATTCCTCACCGCTTAAGCTTTTTTGAACTCCCGGCACAGCCGGGAGTTTTCGTTTACAATAATAAGCTCCTCAGAATTTCATTCTGAGGAGCTTTATTATATGTAAAATCAGATTTTGCTGTTAATCCATTCAAGAATATCGGCGTAGACCTCATCTTTGTTAATCTCGTTGAGCATTTCGTGACGGCCGCCTTCATAAAGCTTCATGCTGACATCTTTCATGCCGGCCTTCTTAAAGTTTTCAAAGGCGATCTTTACGCCCTTGCCGCATTCGCCGACAGGGTCCATGGAGCCGGACATGAAGTAAACGGGAACGTCCTTGTCCATTGTGGGAAGATTCTTTGTGTTTGTGATGAAGCTTACACCTACCATCATATCACGGAAAAGACTGCAGCTGGGAACAAAGCCGCAGAGAGGATCGGCGATGTACTTTGCAACAACCTCTTCGTCACGGCTAAGCCAGTCATGAGTGGTCTTTGCGTTTTCGTAAATCTTGTTATAGCTGCCGAAGGCAAGGTTGTTGAGGAAGTCGCTGTAATGATGGGGACCCTTAAGCCCGACAACCGCGTTGCCCATTGTAAGACCGCCGGTTACGAGAGCCTTGCCCTGATTACCGGTGCCGCTGATGATTGCCGCCTTGAATGCACCGGGATATTTTATGAGGTGGGTACGTGCAAGGAAGCTGCCCATGCTGTGACCGAAGAGAATCTGGGGCAGACCGGGGTAATTGACGCTCATGGCGCTGCGCAGAATTTCCTCATCGCACACAGCGTAGTCCCAGCCGTTTTCATCGGCAAAGAAGCCCTTCTGGTTTTCCTCGGTGATACTTTTGCCGTGTCCGAGGTGGTCATCGCCGACAGCAATGATGCCGTTTGATGCAAGGAACATCATAAAATCGTCATAGCGCTCGATATACTCTGCGATACCGTGTGCAATCTGAACAATTGCGCGAGGCTCGCCGTCGGGAATGCAGATGCGTGCGTGGAGCTTGTTCTTGCCGGTGCTGGAGTCAAAATAAAAATCTCTGAAAGTAGGCATGGAAATTATCCTCCTCATGTGTTATTATATTAAAAGATAATAATATTTTAGTCTTTAATGTCATTTTAGTCAATAAAAAACTGGAGGATAAGCAATGAACGGCTACATTATTGCGCTTGACCAGGGAACTACAAGTTCCAGAGCGATTATCTTTGACTCCAAGGGTACCCCCGTAACTGTCGGTCAGTATCCTTTCCCGCAGATTTATCCCAAGCCCGGTTGGGTTGAGCATGATCCTATGGTAATTCTCGATACCCAGCTTCGTGCGGTTGCCGCCGCCTTTGAAAAGAGCGGACTTTCGCCCACGGACATAGCAGGCATCGGCATAACAAATCAGCGTGAAACCACAATTGTCTGGGATAAAAAAACCGGCAAGCCCGTTTATAATGCAATCGTATGGCAGTGCAGAAGAACCGCCTCCATCTGTGATGAGCTTGCGGCAGAGGGTCTTGGAGACTATGTAACCGAGAAGACCGGTCTGCTTATTGATGCTTACTTCTCCGGAACCAAAATTAAATGGATTCTCGACAACGTTCCCGGTGTACGAGAACGGGCAGAACGCGGCGAGCTGCTTTTCGGAACAATTGACTGCTGGCTTATCTGGAATCTGACCGGCGGCAAAGCGCACGTTTCCGACTACTCAAACTGCTCCCGCACTATGATATTTGATATTGATAAGCTGCAGTGGGACGAAAAGCTTTGCGAGCGCCTCGGCATTCCCATGTCAATGCTGCCCACACCCGTTCCCTCCTCTATGGTTTACGGTCATGTTGCGGAAGGCATCAGCGGCCTTGAAATGCTTGCGGGCGTGCCCGTATGCGGCAGCGCAGGCGATCAGGCGGCGGCTCTGTTCGGTCAGGGCTGCATCATGCCCGGTCAGGCAAAGAACACCTACGGCACCGGCTGTTTTACGCTTATGAACACCGGCTCCCAGTCCGTGCGCAGCACCGGCGGCCTTGTCACAAGTGTTGCATGGTCAATTAACGGCGAAACCACCTATGCCCTTGAAGGCAGCGTGTTTAATGCCGGCAGCTCAATTCAGTGGCTCAGAGATGAAGTGGGTATAATCAACAGCGCCTCTGAGGTTGAATCGCTTGCAACAAGTGTTGAAGATAACGGCGGCGTTTATCTTGTTTCCGCATTTACCGGCCTCGGCGCACCCAGATGGGATATGTATGCCCGCGGCGCAATTGTGGGCCTTACAAGAGGCAGCACAAAGGCGCACATTGCAAGAGCGGCACTTGAAGGCATTGCGTATCAGGTCAAGGATCTGCTTGATGCCATGGATAAGGACGCAGACAGCGAGCTTTCCGTTCTCCGCGTTGACGGCGGTGCCTCTGTCAATAATTTTATGATGCAGTTCCAGGCTGACGTACTTCAGAAGCCCATTGACAGACCCAAAATGGTTGAAACAACGGCGTTTGGCGCTGCGTTCCTCGCAGGTCTTGCAACTGGCGTTTGGAAGGACATTTCCGAGATTATAACTCTCCGTAAGTCTGACAGAGTATTCATGCCTGAAATGACAAAAGAGGAGGCCGAGAAGCTCCACGGTACATGGCTGCGTGCAGTTGACCGTGCAAGCAAGTGGGAAGAGTAAACGGGGGAACCGCAATGAAAATTTTCAGACCTGCTGACATACTTATACCTGATGTAAAAAAGATTGAAGCATGGAGTGTTGTCGCCTGCGACCAGTTCACTTCTGACCTTGATTATTGGAAAAAGGCTTATGAGCTTGTGGGTGACGAGCCCTCAGCGCTTCGCATGATCATTCCCGAGGCTGAGCTTTCATTCAAAGATGCCGAGGTTGAAAGCGAAAAGATTTACAGCGTTATGGCGCAGTATCTTGACGACGGCATTTTTGCGGAGTATAAAAACTCCTACATAATCGTTGAGCGCAAGCTGGCTGACGGCAGCGTGCGCAGCGGTATAATGGGAATCGTTGACCTCGATTGCTATGACTGGTCGGATAATGCAAGTGTCCCTGTACGCGCAACGGAGCATACCGTTGAGGACAGACTGCCGCCTCGCGTAAAGGTTCGCGAAAAGGCACTGCTTGAGATGCCGCACATAATGCTGTTTATTGACGACCCCTCGGACAGCGTTATCGGCAAGGCTGAAAAAGGCGAAAAGCTCTATGATTTTGAGCTTATGCAGGGCGGAGGACATATCTGCGGCTGGCTTGCAAAGGACGCAGCAGCGGTTTCGGAAAGCTTTGAACAGCTTGCAGATGCTTCAGTTGTTGAGAGCAAGTACGGTGCCGTCGAAAACCCAATAATCTTTGCCATGGGTGACGGCAACCACAGCATTGCCGCGGCAAAGAAATACTGGAACTCTGTCAAGTCCCGGCTTCCCGAGTCTGAATGGGAGAATCACCCTGCAAGATTTGCTCTTGCCGAGGTTGTGAATATCCATGACGAGTCAATTGTATTTGAGCCAATTCACAAGGTGATATTCGAAACTGAAGCTGATGAATTTTTCGAGGCCGCGGAAGGCTATCTCGGTTTTGACGAAAAGGGCGATAAAGAAATTGTACTTATAACCGAAAAGGGCAGTAAGACGGCAAAGCTTTCGGGACTTACCATCGGTGAGCTCATAGGTAAATGTGAGGAATTTTGCGTAAGCTATAGGAAAGATCACGGCGGATACATTGACTATATCCACGGAGATGAAGAGTGTGCAGGCTTTGCATCAAAACCGAATTGTGCGGGAATCCTTCTTCCCAAAATGGAAAAATCCGAGCTGTTCACTTCTGTAATGAACAGTGGATCATTCCCCAAGAAGAGCTTTTCCATCGGTCACGGTCCCGACAAGCGTTACTATCTTGAATGCCGTAAAATTAAGTAACTTTATCTTGTATAATAAGGCATAATATGATAAAATAATTGCCGTTAATTTTGTAATAAACTTTTAAGGAGCTGTAATAAAATGTCCGGACATTCCAAATGGCACAATATACAGAAAACCAAGGGTGCTGCTGACGCAAAGCGCGCGCAGGCATTCACCAAAATCGCACGTGAAATGATTGTTGCAGTCAAGGAAGGCGGCAGCGGCGACCCCAATAACAACTCCCGTCTGGCAGCTGTTATCACCAAGGCAAAGGCTGCAAATATGCCTAACGACAACATCAAGCGCACCATAGACAAGGCCCTCGGCGCAGGCAGCACCGACAACTACGAAAAGATTGTTTACGAAGGCTACGGTCCTCAGGGCGTTGCTATTATCGTTGAGACTATGACCGATAACCGCAACCGTACCGCAGGCGAAATGCGCCATTACTTTGATAAGTACGGCGGAAACATGGGTGCCGCAAACTGCGTTTCCTGGTCCTTCGACAAGAAGGGCGTTATCGTTATCGACAACGAGGACGAAGAGCTTGACGAGGATACCGTCATGATGGAAGTTCTCGACGCGGGTGCAGACGACTTTGAGCCCGACGGTGAAACCTTTGTTGTTTACACCAAGCCTGATGACGTTGTTCCCGTTGCAGATGCGATTACTGCCGCAGGCTACAAGCTTCTTTCCGCGCAGGTGGAAATGCTTCCTCAAAACGGCTACATCAAGCTTACCAATGAGGATGACATCAAGAATCTTCAGAAGATGCTTGATATGTTCGAGGACAATGACGATGTCCAGAACGTATGGCACAACTGGGAAGAGTAAGTTCATTATTGCATGAAAAAAGCAGCTCCTGTCGGAGCTGCTTTTTTGTGTGTTTATTTTTATGCGGAGAAGACTGCGCCGCCGAACTGATCGAAGTCAGCGATGCCGACATAGGTTTTGCCGACGCCGAGGGCGAGAGGAGTTCCGTCTGCAAGGAAGTAATGGAAGTTGTCACTGCGGTCAGCGCGCTCCCACTTGATTTCAACGTACTTGCCGCCGCAGCAGAAATAACCGGTGCCTGAGCCCGTTACTTCCATTGCCTGACGTCCGTAGCCGTCGATGGACTTTGTGGGTACATCGAGAATAATTACATTTGTAAAATCGATTGAAACGTCATCTGCGGTGCTGCCGGTTTCAACATCGTCTATGTATTCCTTATCGCTCATGAAGAGATTGTAGCAGTTCTTGGCGGAATCATACTTGAGAACGGAGGAGTACCAGCCGCTGAAGCTGGTCATGATGGTGGTAGCAGACTTACTGCACTGTGTTGCTGCCTCGGGGCTGAAGAGAAGACCGTATGTCGTGTCAAAACCGCTTGCATGGGTCATGGTGTAGTTGCTGCGGGCAAATGCCGCCAGCTTTGCGCCGTCAGCAAAGAGCGTATGCTCAATATTAACGCCGAGGCTCTTTCTGTTGCTGTCACGGTAGTAGCTTGATGCCTCGCCGTTTCTGTAACCGCGTACACCGTCGATGTTGTCAATGCCGAGGGATTTGATATCGGAGTAGCCCTGCTCACTGCCGCCTGCGTGAACATAGATCGCATCGTAGGACTGGGCAAGACTCAGATAATAGGGACGGCAGCTGCGAATGGAGCCGAGAGTGATGCCGTCAATGTCATTAAATACGGCCATAAGACGAGTGATACCGCCTTCAACAACAACCTCATATACGATTGAAGCCTGAGAAAGACCTGCGCAGGGACGTGCATCGGGGTGGTTATTAATCATAACGCAGTAGGGACGCATATCGCTGATGTCTTTGTCGATCTGCTCGCCGGTGAGCGGATTGATAGTGCCCGCTACAACTTCCTGGACCTTCAGACCTTCAACCTCAACCGTGGGAGGCTCGGACGAATCTTCCTCCGGAGCGCCGCAGCCGGTAAAAAGGAAGCAGCACATCATGAGCGCGAGAAGAAGCGAAATATATCTTTTCATGTTATATTACCTCACAATCGGTAGAAAATTAACGATATAATAATACTACATAGACGGTCTATTGTCAAATAATTGAGATTGTGATATATTATTTTCGGAGATGATAATCATGTATGAACAAATAAGAAAAGAAGCCGTTTCCGCAATGACGGAACTTATTGAACACTCTAATTTAAAAGTGGGTGATATTGTTGTTGTGGGCTGTTCCTCCAGTGAAATTCTGGGCAGCAAAATCGGCAAAGGATCATCGCCGGAAACCGGCATAGCCGTTATCGAGGCAATTCTTCCGCTGCTTAGTGAAAAAGGTCTGTACCTCGCGGCACAGTGCTGTGAGCATCTGAACAGAGCGCTTGTCATTGAACGTGAGGCTGCGGAGAAATATATGTATGATGAGGTATGCGTAAGACCTGTGCCAAAGGCAGGCGGCTCATTTGCTGCCGCGGCATATGACAGAATGTCAGACCCGGTTGTTGTTGAGCGTGTCCGTGCAAAAGCCGGACTTGATATAGGCAACACTCTCATCGGAATGCACCTTCGCGATGTTGCTGTACCTCTGAGACTTGAAGTAAAGCAAATCGGGGAAGCTCATGTAAACGCAGCATTTACCCGCCCGAAGCTTATCGGAGGAGTAAGAGCGCATTATCCTGAATAAATAAGAATAATAATCCCCCGGCGTAGCCGGGGGATTATTATTCTTATTCCTTTATGCTAAGCCCGCAGGAGATAAGCTCCTGAATAAGCTTTGTTTTGCTTGAATCGGATATTTCCGTAAGTGGAAGTCTCAGTCTGCCGCTGTCCATTCCCAAGAGCTTCATTGCGGCTTTAATTGGCATAGGATTTGTTTCGATAAACAGTGCGGAGAACAGGGAAGAGTACCTGCAGTATAGCTGCTCTGCTTCGGAAAAGCTTCCATCGAGGCAAAGGGCGCAGAGCTTTGAAACAGCTGCCGGAACGATATTTGAGGCAACTGATATTACACCGAGTGCACCCATTGCCATCATGGGAACGGTGTTGTCGTCATTTCCGCTCCATATATTCAGACTGTCACCGCAGACTGCTCTGGTTTTTGCAATAAGGCTGAAATCCCCCGATGCTTCCTTTATACCGTTTATGTTCGGATGCTTTGACAGCTCTGCGTAAGTATCAGCGTTTATACCTATACCCGTTCTGCTTGGCACGTTATAAAGAATCATGGGAATGTCAACTCTGTCTGCAACGTATGTAAAATGCTCGGCAAGACCTTTCTGACTTGTTTTGTTGTAATAGGGTGTAACCATAAGGATACCGTCAGCTCCGTAATGCTTTGCGCATTTTGCAAGCTTTAACGCTTTTTCGGTGTTGTTGCTTCCTACTCCTGCGATGATTTTCATACGCCCGTTATTATGTGTGCATGAAAATTCAATCATTTCCTCGTGCTCATACTGTGTCATGGTTGCGTTTTCGCCTGTTGTTCCGCATACAACAAGGGCGGAAGCTCCGTTGTCATATTGAAAATCAATAAGCTCAGCAAATTTTTCGTAATCAATACCGTCTTCTGTAAACGGTGTTACTATTGCCGTACAGCAGCCTTTGAAAATCGGAGTTTTAGTCATGGCAAACCTCCTTAAAGATACATAAAAGCATATTTAGCTGCAGGTAAAAATATTCGTTGAAATTGCAGCTGTCATGGATTATAATATATTGTCAATATATAAATTAAGGTGGGTAAATATGCGGAAAAAGCTTGATAAGTTCATAGTACTGTGCCTTGCTTTTGCGCTTATTGCGCCTGCCTTTGCCGGGGCTTCTTTTGCGGAAACAGAAATACCGGAAATGCCGTATTTTGACCTGCCCTGCAGCTTTGATACTGTGAAGGTCGGCCTTTGCCACGGCAGCTCTGCTGTTTATGAGGCAGGGCTGCAATGTAAATCCGGCGATGGATTCAAGCTCGGATACTTTGATTTTTCACGAAATTTTCATGAGCTCGGTCATATTTCAAACGGAACAGTTACCCTCAGAGGAGATATAGGCTTCACGGTAGGCGAGGGGAAGAAGGCCGAAGCTGCGGGTGCATGGCACATTCTGCTTAATAATACCTACAGCAGCTTTGACGAGGCTGCTTCTGCTGCTTCCTCCGTCAACGGTTTTCCCGGCTATGTAAATTATAAATATGTTGTATTAATCGGAGCCTATGAAAGCTCTTCTGAAGCTAAGTCGGCCATCAGCAGTAATGGCTGCGGCGGGAGTGCGTATTCCGGAAGCGAGGGCTCGGTTGCGATAGCCAAGACAGATTCAACACAGCTTGTTTTTCTCTATGACTGTGCAGAAAGAAAGCTTGCACTAATGCCCGAAGATAACGGAGCAACCTTGTTTAACGGAAACTCGTACAAAGGTGCATTCTCATTTTCGAGAAAAGGAAATTCGCTGTGCGTAACAAACTTTGTCGGTCTTGAGGATTATGTGAAAGGCGTACTGCCATACGAGGTAAGTGCCGATTGGCCCGAAGCGGCATTGAAGGCGCAGGCTGTTTGTGCGAGAACCTATGCGGTAAACTGCATTAACGATTATGCAGACAGAGATTTTGACGTTCGTGACGACACCTACAGTCAGGTATATAAGGGCTGCGGATACAGCAGCAGCGTTATTGATGCGGCGGCTGACGAAACTGCCGGAATGTTTGTTCGCTATGAGGGAACGATCTGCAAGGTGTACTATATGTCCTCTGACGGCGGAGGTACGGAAGACGGAGTAAATGTCTTCGGTCAGCGCAGAGAGTATCTTTCTGCGGTTGCGGATACCTTTGAAATGTCTTCTGATTTTTACGGAAAAACCTGGAGAGAAGAATATACACCGGCAGAGCTTTCCTATTTGCTGTGTGACCACGGCTTTGACATCAGTGAAGTTACAGGTATTGAAACCACATATTCTGACATGGGCAATGTCATCAGACTTGATTTTACAGATGCAGACGGTAAAACAGCGTTTATAGAACGACGGGAATGCTACAGCGTTCTCGGACTTAACAGTATCAGATACGATGTTCTCACTGAGGAAACAGAGGACGGGAATGTATTGTTTGTATTTGAAGGCTGCGGCTGGGGACATAATTGCGGTATGAGTCAGTGGGGCGCCTGCTCAATGGCAGAAAACAGCAATGTAGATTGCAATGATATAATCAGGTACTATTTCAGCGGAGCATATATAGCATGAATAAATCGGATTTTTTCTTTGATTTACCTGAGGAGCTGATTGCTCAGACTCCTCTGCAGCGGCGCGATAAATCACGCCTCCTTCATCTTGATAAGAAAACGGGCGAAATTGAACACAGGCATTTTTATGACCTTAAATCATATCTCCGTAACGGAGACTGCCTTGTTCTGAATGACTCAAGAGTTCTGCCGGCAAGACTAATCGGCTGCAGGGCAACCGGAGGCAGCATTGAGCTGGTGCTTCTGCGTGACCTCGGTGACGGGAAATGGGAATGCCTGAGCCGCCCGGGAAGAAAAACAAGACCGGGGCAGGAGATTATCTTTGGCGACGGTGAGCTTACCGCAACGGTTGAAAGCGTTATAGAGGGCGGAAACCGAATAGTTCAGTTCCACTACGAAGGCGTATTCCTTGAGGTGCTTGAGCGTTTGGGTAAAATGCCGCTTCCGCCTTACATTAAAGAGGAATTGCAGGATTCCGAAAGATACCAGACGGTGTACTCAAGGGAGCTCGGAAGTGCCGCAGCGCCGACTGCGGGTCTGCACTTTACAAAAGAGCTTCTTGAGGAAATCAGGGAAATGGGAGTAAAAGTCTGCTTCGTTACGCTTCATGTGGGCCTCGGAACATTCAGACCTGTTAAGGCTGAGAATATTGAAGACCATGATATGCACTCTGAGTTTTGTATGGTGCCGGAAGAAGCGGCAAGGATAATTACCGAAACCAAGCTCAGCGGCGGAAGGATTGTCGGAGTGGGCACAACCTCGTGCCGCACCCTTGAAAGCTTTGCAAATGATGACGGCACCATGGATGCCAGCTCCGGCTGGACTGATATTTTTATATATCCGGGCTACAAATTCAAATGTATTGACGCACTGGTGACAAATTTCCACCTTCCTGAAAGCACTCTGATTATGCTTGTTTCTGCGCTTGCAGGCAGGGAAAATGTGCTGAACGCATATAGAATTGCCGTTGAGGAAAAGTACAGATTCTTCTCCTTCGGCGACGCGATGTTCATTGAATAGGAGTGAAATGCTTGTATAATTTAATTAAGACCGAGGGACATGCCCGCAGAGGCGAGCTTGAAACACCCCATGGCACCGTGCAGACTCCCGTGTTTATGAACGTCGGAACTGCGGGCGCAATAAAGGGCGCGCTTTCAGCCGAGGATTTAAAAAATATCGGTTGTCAGGTTGAGCTTTCAAACACATATCACCTCCATGTGCGCCCCGGAGACGAGCTGATAAAAGAAATGGGCGGGCTCCATAAGTTCATGACCTGGGACGGCCCGATACTCACCGACAGCGGCGGATTTCAGATTTTTTCTCTGGCAACTCTGAGGAAAATCAGCGAAGATGGTGTAAAATTCAACTCACACGTTGACGGACGTCATATATTTATGGGTCCGGAGGAAAGTATGCGTATTCAGTCAAATCTGGGTTCAGACATTGCCATGGCATTTGACGAATGCGTGAAAATTCCGTCACCGCGTGATTATGTTGAAAAATCCTGCGAAAGAACATACCGCTGGCTTGTTCGCTGTAAGGCTGCTTTGGCGGAGTATAACAGCATGGAAGATGCCGTTAATCCCGGACAGCTGCTTTTCGGTATAAATCAGGGTGCAACCTTTGCGGATATCCGTATTGAGCACATGAAGAAAATCGCTGAGCTTGATTTACCGGGATATGCAATCGGAGGACTTGCGGTTGGCGAAACACATCAGGAGATGTATGATACCATTGAGGCGGTTGAGGAATATATGCCGAAGGATAAACCGCGCTATCTTATGGGCGTTGGCACTCCGGGCAATATTATCGAAGGCGTTTACCGCGGTGTTGACTTTTTTGACTGCGTTATGCCCGCACGAAACGGAAGACACGGTCATCTGTTTACATGGAGCGGAATTATCAACATCAAAAACGAGAAGTACGCAAGAGACTCTCGGCCGATTGACCCGCTTTGCGATTGCCCCGTTTGCCGCAGATACTCAAGAGCGTATATTCGCCATCTTTTCAAGGCGGAGGAGATGCTCGCCATGAGATTTGCGGTAATGCACAATCTCTACTTCTACAACAAGCTCATGGAAAGAATAAGAGTAAGTCTTGATGAAGGCAATTTCGCAGAGTTCAGAGGTAAATACTCAAAAATGCTTGACACGAGAATATAATACTTGAAATTATGTTCTCGAGTATGTATAATACTTTACACCGATAAATTAATAATTAAGGAGAACGTTATGGGTTCAAATAATTCCATGCTTATTATTCTGGTTGTAATGCTGGTAGTCATGTGGCTGCTGATGATCAGACCTGAAAAGAAAAAGCAGAAGAAAATCGAAGAGATGCGCAAAGCTCTGAGCGTCGGTGATGAGATCGTTACCATCGGCGGAATTATGGGCAGAATTGTTCATGTTACCGATGAAGACATTACCATCGAAAGCGGTGAAGACAGAGTTCGTATTCAGTTTAAGAAGTGGGCTGTCAGCACCAATGTCAAGGCAGAGGCTGCCGAAGCAAAGGAAAAAAAGTAATTCCGTAATTATTATCCCCCTTAACTAATAAGATGTACAAACCATCTTGAAGTTAAGGGGGATTTTTTATGCCGTCAAAGGTAAAGAAAAAAGAAATAAAGAGAGGAGGAGCAATATCGGGAGCAGCTGCGGGAATCTTATCAACACTTGTTTTACTTGCCGCTTATGCAATACTGATTGACAAAAACGCCGAGCTTTCAGAGTATGCCGATGCTGCTGTAATTGCGGTAAACATATTAGGCGCAGTAATATGCGGGAGCGTTGCAACAATAGGCAGGGAGCAAAACAAAATTCCTGCGGCAGTAATTTCGGGTTTAATTTATTCTCTGATTATTATTCTGGCAGCTTTGACTATTTCGGCGGATAACATAAGAGCACTTGTAATATGTCAGATTTTACTTATTTCATTAGTGGGAAGTGCTGTAGGCTCTGCAATCCATTTGTGCAAACGTAACAAAAAGTTACGTTTTAAAGGCAATAGACGATGAATCAAATACATCTTGTTATAGAAGAAAGTGGTTGACATAAATATGAGTGATTACCAATATATTGTGCCGTTTTATAATTTGAATGGCAAATGTTGCGGTATTTTCCAAGAATATATAGGGGTTTCAAGAGGGCTGGATAACTTGTTTACATAATACAGTTTACATAATATACTGACATAATCAACAAATTTCATCATTTTTTTTGAAAAGCCTTGATTACAAAGAGAATTTGTATTATATTTACCTTATCGTTTAATTATGTAAATTTATCTGTTATTCTCTTGGTTGGCTTTTTCAATCGGGAGGTCTATGAAATTGCTGAAAATCAATCAGCCCAAGGCTCACGTAATTCGCAGCACCGGCGGTTACTATGGCTTTTCGCTTATGATTCTCCTTGGCGTTTTAACCGCCTTTTATCTTCTCAGGAATTATTCAAATTCTGTTTTTAATTTATTCAGCAGCAATCATACTGTTTTAATCGGCTGCACTGCGGTTCTTGTGCTGATTGCATTATCAGGCTTTAATCTATTCGGTTCGGCCTTGATATGCTGCCTTGATTATTTATTCGGAATTTTGATTTCGGCAGGTGCGTTTGCCAAGCTGTTTAAAATTGCGTCATTCTCCGGAATTTGGTTTTTTGGGGCATTATTTGTTTTTGCCCAGATTTTGTGCGCTTTGCTTGTTTCTTCGATTTCCGCAGGTATGTCAAAAGAACTGCTTGCTAAGCTTAAACCGGACAGCAGATTTAAAGCAAAGATAATTAAAAATGCCTTTTGCTGCATAGCTGCTATTGTGTTTATGACATCCGTTTTTGCTGTTGTTTTTAAGCTTAGACCGGATTTGTATATATGATTATTTAGAAAGGGGGTCAAATGAATGCTTAATTCCGAGTGCCTTAATGTATACTATAAATACCTTACCGAAGTGAAAAAAGCATCACAAAACACCCTTAGTTCTTACATGAGAGATATACGCCAGCTGTCTGATTATCTGACTGCTCATTCTGATGTTGAGCTTGATTCCGTTGAAGATGATGATCTGGCTGAATATATTGCTTGGCTTAAGAGCAACGGCAAATCGGTTGCCACTGTATCAAGAGCTATTGCGTCGCTGAAATCTTTCTACAATGTTCTTCTTAATGAGGGACTTGTCGAAAGCAATCCGGCATCTAAGCTTGTACCTGATAAGACAACCCAGAAGCTGCCTCAGATCCTTACAAGCAAGGAGGTTGAGCTTCTGCTTGAGCAGCCCAGCTGCACTGATGCAAAGGGCTACCGCGACAGAGCAATGCTTGAGCTACTCTATGCAACGGGCATAAGAGTCAGTGAGCTTATATCCCTTGACATTACCGATGTTAACACATCCGGCGGCGTAATCAGATGCAAAAGCAAGGAGAAGGAACGTTTCATTCCTCTGCATCAGACCGCAGTAAAGGCACTGGTTGAGTATGTTGAATTCATCCGTCCGCAGATGATCGCCCTTCCCAACGAGTTGGCGCTGTTTGTCAACGTAAACGGTGAGCGTATGTCACGTCAGGGATTCTGGAAAATTATTAAGGCATATCAGCAGAAGGCACATATTGACAAGACCATTACTCCGCATACGCTGCGCCATTCCTTTGCCGCCCACCTTCTTGAAAACGGCGCTGACATACACGCTATTCAGGAGATGCTGGGTCATGCCGATATTTCTTCAACTCAGATATATTCACAGCTTGTGAAAAAACAGCTGAAGGACGTTTACAATAAAGCCCACCCCAGAGCAAACGGATAATTGTTTTTTAAGACCGCCCAATGGCGGTCTTTTTTTGTTGCCATAAATCACAATATGTGCTAAAATTTAAAGTCAGGAAGTGATTATATTGCGCATTTTGGGAATTGACCCGGGTCTTGCCACTGTTGGCTTCAGCATTGTTGATACGGATAAAAGTAAAATGCGGCTTGTGACCTGCGGCGTTATAAGTACGCCTGCACACACGAGTCTTTCCAGCAGGCTTGACCGTATTTTTGAGGATATGAATGAGCTTATTTCCACATTTAATCCCGATGCTGTGTCAATTGAAGAGCTGTTTTTTAACACCAATATTACTACGGGCATTGCAGTTTCCCACGCAAGAGGAGTAATTCTTCTGGCGGCATACAGAGCAGGGGTTCAAGTGTTTGAATACACTCCGCTTCAGGTTAAGCAGGCTGTGGTCGGCTACGGCAGGGCGGAGAAAAATCAGGTCATTGATATGGTCAAGCGTATTCTTAATCTGCCTGCGGCTCCTAAACCCGATGACGCGGCCGATGCGGTTGCCCTTGCGATTTGCCACGCAAGAAGCTCAACCTCACTTCTCAACAAAGGAGATACCGGAGTATGTTCTACTATCTGAACGGAATTGTTGCTGAAATAGATATTAATATGGCTGTTATTGACTGCGGCGGAGTTGGGTATGCGGTAAATACCACCGCAAATACGCTCTCGCGGATTAAAAAGGGCGAAAAGACCAAGCTGTATATATGCGAAAGCGTAAGGGAAGATGCCTTTGAGCTTTACGGCTTTGCAACACAGCAGGAAAAACGCTGCTTTGAAATGCTGCTTACCGTTTCGGGTATCGGTCCGAAAGCCGCACAATCCATTCTTTCGGCAAGTACTCCTGAAGGACTTGCAATGGCCATTATGAACGGCGATGAAAAGGTGATTACCGCTGCGCAGGGTGTTGGAAAAAAGATTGCACAGCGTGTAATTCTTGAGTTAAAGGACAAAATGGGCAAGGAAGCAGGCAATGCAGCAGCAGAAATGCCCGCGGTGCTTACTCCTGCCGACAGCGGAACCCGCAGCGACGCCATTGCGGCCTTAATGGTTCTCGGCTATTCGGCGGCTGAGATCAACTCTGTTTTGCGAAATGCCGATATAAGCGGAATGAGCACGGAACAGATCGTTAAGCTTGTTCTGAAAAAAATGATGTAGGAGGCAGACAATGAGCATTAATTTCTCCGACGGTCTTGAAGACCAGCCAATAGTTACAAGCTCAAGCATGCTTCCCGAGGACGCTTCCGAGGGCAGTCTGCGCCCCAGAACCATAGCCGAGTATATCGGACAGGAAAAAGCCAAGGATAACCTCAGCGTATTCATTGACGCAGCAAGAATGCGCGGGGAGTCCCTTGATCACGTGCTTCTCCACGGACCTCCGGGACTCGGAAAGACAACACTTGCAGCGGTTATTGCTAATGAAATGGGCGTTAATATGCGCATAACCTCCGGTCCCGCAATCGAAAAACCCGGTGACCTTGTGGCTATGCTCACAAATCTTAATGAGGGTGATATTCTCTTTGTCGATGAGATACACCGACTCAACAGAGCCTATGAGGAAATACTCTATCCTGCCATGGAGGATTACGCCATAGACATTATCCTCGGCAAAGGTCCTTCCGCAAACTCCATTCATCTTGAGCTTCCGAAGTTTACCCTTATCGGAGCAACAACCCGCTCAGGACAGCTTACTGCGCCTCTGCGTGACCGTTTCGGTGTTGCCTTAAGGCTTGAGCTTTATTCTCCCGATGAGCTCAGGCGTATTGTTGAGCGCTCCTCGGACATTCTCGGCATTGAAATCGATAGGGAAGGGGCAATGGAAATTGCGTCCCGCTCCAGAGGAACACCGAGAATTGCAAACCGTATGCTTCGCCGTGTGCGTGACTTTGCGCAGGTGAGGGCCGGAGGTGTTATTACAAAAGAAGTTGCAGATATGGCGCTTTCACGCCTTGAGGTTGACAAGCTGGGTCTTGACTCCCTTGACCGAAGAATGCTGCGGAGCATTATCGAATTCTATAACGGCGGCCCCGTAGGTCTTGATACCCTTGCGGCAACCATCAATGAAGAGGCTGTCACCCTCGAAGATGTATATGAACCCTATCTGCTTCAGCAGGGCTTCCTTATCCGCACTCCCAGGGGAAGATGTGTAACGAGAAAGGCTTATGAACATCTTGGGATAGAGTGTCTGGGACAGGAAGAACTCACACTTTAAATAGGCAAAAAACACTTGATATTTCGGCTTTTTTTAAACTTTTTCTATTGACATTTAATATCATTGTTATATACTATAATAGAATTATTAGAAAAAGTATTGATTATTTATGTTTAATTACAGAGAACTTGAAGATAATGAACTTCAGCGTCTGTCAGTTTCCGGCGATAAGGAAGCCGAGGAACAGCTTGTGGTTCGTTATATGCGAGAGGTTCGAATATGCTCAAGACCGTATTTCCTTGCGGGCGGAGATAACGAGGATCTGATTCAGGAAGGTATGTTTGGCCTGATATCTGCTATCAGACAGTACGATCCGAATCGAGAAGCATCATTTAAGAGCTTTGCAAAAACATGCATCAGAAACCGTATTATTTCCGTTGTAAAATCTGCGGCAAGCATAAAGAATCTTCCGCTGAATGATTTTGTCCCATTAGAATCATTGCAGTCGGACGAATTCCAGATCTCCCTATTGGCATCCGGACTTAATCGAAAGACACCTGAAGAGCAGGTTCTGGCCAGTGAGAGCGAAGAAAACAGTAAATCTTTATATTCTTCATTCGTAAAGCAACTGTCGAAGCTTGAAGCCTCGGTTCTTGATAAGTATCTCAAGGGTTTGAGTTACCGGGAGATTGCTCAGGAAATGGGCAAAAGTGAGAAAGCGGTTGACAACGCGATACAGAGAATAAGGCGTAAGCTGGCGCACTACCTCAATTCAGGCGACATCAGCATAAGCTGACGCATATATAAGCCGATAGGCTAGTTTTTCAAAAGAGAGGATTCAAAATGTACGAAGACAAGACCTTAGTTTGCAAAGAATGCGGTAACGAGTTTATCTTCTCCGCAGGCGAACAGGAATTCTATGCAGAGCGCGGCTTCCAGAACGAGCCCCAGCGCTGCAAGGCATGCCGCGACGCTCGCAAGAACGCAGCCCGTGGTCCCCGTGAGTTCTTCACCGCAACTTGTGCTGCTTGCGGCGGTGAGGCAAAGGTTCCCTTTGAGCCCAAGTCCGATCGTCCCGTTTACTGCAGCGAGTGCTTTGCAAAGATGAAGGAGCAGGCCTGAAACTAATTTTCAGGAATAGAGTGGGACGCTTAACAGCGTCCCGTTCTTTTTGTGAAATTAATCAGTATTTTTGATAGGAGATACAGTTATGTTTGAAAGCAGCTTTGAAATTACAAGAGAAACTATGATTTGCGAAGTCCTTGAAAATTGCCCCGAAGCTATGCCCAAGTTCCAGGAGCTCGGAATGCACTGCCTCGGCTGTGCGCTTGCAGACGTTGAAACCATCGAGCAGGCCTGCGCAGCGCACGGCGTTGACCCCGATGAATTCATCATCGAGCTCAAGGCATTTCTTATTTTCGGCTGCTGATTATAGCGGCAAAAAACAAAAAGCCGGTCATGCCGGCTTTTAGTTTTATACGGAGATTTTATGAGCATAAGACTTGAAAAAATTGCATCACTGGTTAAAGACGGTAAAGGCGTTGCAGATGTGGGTACAGACCACGGCTATATACCGATAATGCTGCGCAGAAGGGGCTACAGCGGCACAATTGTTGCAACAGATATAAACGAAGGTCCGCTTAACAAGGCCCGTGCAGGTCTTGAGGAATCAGGATTTTCCGATTCCGTGAAGCTCGTATTGTGTGACGGACTTGATGGCTGTGAGCCTGACAGTGTTGACACGGTTATTGTTGCGGGCATGGGCGGAGATACCATTACGGGAATAATTGACCGTGCAGAATGGACCTATAAGCCGGGTATCAAGCTTATCCTTCAGCCCGTAACCAAGGCGGAAATTCTTCGCTACTGGCTGGTGAATAACTCCTATTGCATAACCGATGAGCTTCTGATAAAAGAAAACGGTACGGTTTATCAGATAATATGTGCCGAAATCGCAGAACCCGTTAAATACAGCGATGCGGAGCTTTATGTGGGCAAATATGAAAAAGTCAGCATAAGCGAGCATTTTACAGAGCATATTGATAATCATATAAAACGCTTCAGGTTCGCAGTTGACGGGCTTAACAAGGCTGAAAGAACAGGACTTGATGCGTGGCTTGAAATAAACAGAACAGTTTTAAATGAACTTTTTGAAATGCGCAGGTGCTATGATGATAACTGTGAATGATATTTTTGAAAATCTGAATGAGCTTGCCCCGGTATCTATGAAGATGGACTTTGATAATGTCGGTCTTCTTGTAGGCAACGGCAGTGCCGGGGTTAAAAGGTGCCTCATTGCCCTTGACATAACCGGTGAAGTTATTGAAGAAGCGGCTGAGCTTGGTGCGTCTCTGATTGTATCCCACCACCCGCTGATTTTTGATGCGCAGAAGACGGTGCTTGAAAATGACCTTGTGGGCGGAAAGATAACAGCGCTTATTAAAAACGGCATTTCCGCTGTTTGTATGCACACAAACCTTGATATTGCGGCAGGCGGCATCAACGATGCGTTAATGGCGGCACTGGGCTGCAATGTCAGCGATGTACTTGATTCTGACGGCTGCGGAAGAATCGGAGAATATAAAGAAGCGGTTGAATTTGAAAGCTTTCTCAAGCTGTGCAAGGAAGCTTTGAATACAAAGGGTCTGCGCTATGTTTCTGCAGGTGTTCCCGTCAAAAAGCTTGCGGTTATGGGAGGCTCGGGAGGAGGTTCCGTTGCGGAGGCAAAGGCTAAGGGCTGTGATACCTATGTTACGGCGGATATCAAGTATAATCAGTTCCTTGACGCAAAGGAGCTCGGAATAAACCTGATAGATGCCGACCATTTCTGCACGGAAAATGTGGTTGTTCCCGTTCTGTATGAGCGGCTTAAAAAAGCGTTTCCCGATGTTGAATTCAAAATTTCCGAGGTTCATCATCAAACGGTTTGCTTTGCATAACAGAATATTTTACCTCTGCGGCTCATAAACTCGTACAAACGAGAAAAGCTGCGGAGGATTTTTTATGACTGAACAGAGCATTTATAAGGATATAGCAACGAGAACGCACGGCGCCGTAATGATAGGCGTAGTGGGTCCGGTGAGAACAGGAAAGTCAACATTTATTAAGCGCTTTATGGAGCTTGCTGTTATTCCGGAAATCGAGGACGAATACATACGGGAGCGTGCTCTCGATGAGCTGCCTCAGAGTGGCTCGGGCCGCACAATAATGACTTCAGAGCCGAAGTTCGTTCCTGAAGAAGCGGTGAAAATCAGACTTGACGATAACGCGGAAGTGGCGGTAAGGCTTGTTGACTGCGTTGGATATATGGTAAGGGGAGCAAGCGGTCAGTTTGAAGACGGTGGGGAAAGAATGGTGACAACACCCTGGTTTGACCGCGAGGTTACCATGACGGAGGCTGCCGAAACGGGTACAAACAAGGTCATTACCGAGCATTCCACAATCGGCTTTGTCATAACAACAGACGGTACAGTCTGCGGTATTCCGAGGGAAGACTATATCGAACCGGAAAGCCGTGCCGTGAGTGAGCTTCAGGCCATAGGAAAGCCATTCAGCATTCTGCTTAACAGCGTGTACCCTGAATCAGAGGAGGCTCAGAGGCTCAGAGATGAGCTTGAGGATAAATACGGCGTAAGCTGTATGTGCGTCAACTGCCAGACAATGAATGAAGCTGAGCTGGAAAAAATAATGCGCTCGGTTCTGAATGAGTTTGAAATCAGCGAAATAGCGATAAACTTTCCCGAGTGGACGGAATCTCTTGACGATGAGTGCGAAATTAAGCAGCAGCTATATTCGGAGATTATGAGTTCAGCCGAAAGCGTGGACAGAATTAAAGATATCAAACAAATGCTTGTTAGCCTTTCAGATTCCGAAATAATTGAAAAGTCGGAGATCCTAAGTGAGAATTTCGGAACCGGCTCGATGGAAATCAGCCTCGGTATTCCGAGGAAGCTGTATTATGATTATATAAGCAATGAATGCGGAATGGAAATTGAAAATGAAGGCTCAATAATCTGTCTTATGCGGGAGATGAGCGGAATAAAGCATGATTATGACCGCATAAAAAATGCGCTTGAAGATGTAAGAACAAAAGGCTACGGCGTTGTTCTGCCGACAGAAGATGAGCTGCAGCTGAATGAACCTCAGATAGTTAAGCACAACGGGCATTATTTGGTTAAGCTGAGAGCTAATGCTCCTGCGATCCACATGCTGAAAACCAATGTGGTAACAGAGGTTACACCCTCCATCGGCGGAGAAGGTGCTTCAGATGAGATAATAAGCTTTCTGCTTCAGGGCTATGACGGTGACATGACAAAGCTGTGGCAGTCAAACATATTCGGCAGATCGCTTTATGAAATAGCAGGTGAGGGGATAGAGGAAAAGCTTGCGGCTCTGCCCGAAAATGCAAGGGCAAAGCTTCAGGAAACGCTGCAGAAAATAATAAATGACGGAAACGGAATGCTGATTTGCATTTTGCTCTAATCCGAAAATAAGCGGGAGTGTAAAGCTCCCGCTTATTTTGCAATTTTTCCTTGAAAAGTGCGGCTTATACGTCTATAATTTATGTATCAAAAGGAGATGTTTTTATGAAACCCGTTTCAAAAATTGCAGAAGCCGTACGTGCTTCCACCACTCTTGCAGTTGACAGCCTTGCA
>JAZRZJ010000033.1:0-49626 GCA_045601285.1 Oscillospiraceae bacterium | reverse complement strand
GACTTTTGCGTCCGTTTCGTGTATGATAAAAGAAAGGAAAAAACAAATCTACGGAGGTATCTTTCACCATGATCGATTTGTCCAAAGACCCCAAATACGAAGCCAGGGTTTCCGACTACAACGGTTGTGTCCGCTACGATTTCAAAGTGTTCGGGCGCGACTCTGTCGTGGTCATCCCCAAAAACCCCGTCAAGGGCAACAAGTGGGTGTGGCGCGCGGAGTTTTTCGACGCGTTCCCCATTGTGGACATTGACATGATGAACCGCGGCTGGTTCCTTGCCTACCATTGCATCAGCGACATGTACGGCAACGACGAGAGCCTTGAGATGATGAAGGAGTTTCACGACTTTATGGTCGACGCGTTCGACCTCGACCCGAAGGTCACGCTGTTCGGTTTCAGCCGCGGCGGATTTTACAGCGTCAACTACGCGTGGAAGCACCCCGAGGACATCGGGTGCCTGTATCTCGACGCGCCGGTGCTTGACATTCTGTCCTGGCCGGGCGGACGCGGCAAGAGCTTCGGCGGCTTCGCCTGCGTCGGCACATATAAACTCGGCGTTAGTAATGCCGTTCATTTCGGCGTTTCTCTTTGCATTTTCGATGGCCTGCGGCACGACCTCCGCGCCGATGACCCTGTCAGCCCGCCGCGCAAGACAGAGGCTTATCGTGCCCGCTCCGCAGTACATATCGAGCACAGTGCTTCCCTCTTTGCAGCCGGCATACTCGACCGCCCTGTTATAGAGCTTTTCCGCCTGCGGAGGATTTATCTGATAAAACGCCTGCGGTGATATCTCATACTCAATGCCGCCCAGGCTGTCGCGCACGGTATCTCTGCCCCAAAGCGTATAAAAATCGCCCGCAAGAACGGTATTGCCCGCAGTTTTGTTTATGTTCAGGACTATGCCCGTAAGCTCGGGGCAGTTGTCCTTCAGATGTTTGACCAAAGCCTCGGTCTTATCACCGAAGCCTCTTGCCGATACTATGCAGGCAAGGCAGTCATCGGTATTGACGGCACTTCTTACATACACGTGGCGCACTGAGCCTCTGCGCGATTTTTCGTCATAGGGCGCAATGCCGTTTTTACGCATAAAGCCGAGCACCGCGGCACATACTCTGTCTGCCGCCTCGGTCTGAATGAGGCAGGCATCGACGGGTACAAGCTCGTGCGTGCGCGGCGCAAAAAATCCGCTTTTTACCTCGCCCGCAGCATCTGCCACGGTGTAGATACCCTTGTTGCGATAGTGCTCCTGCCTGTCACTGCCGATAATCTCCTCAGCCTGCACGGACTGACGTCCGATGTGCTTTAAGGCGTCGTTTAATTTGCCCAGCTTGAAGCGTTTTTCCTCGTCATAGCTCATATGACGCAGAGTACAGCCGCCGCAGCGCAGATAATGCGGGCAGTCGGGCTCTGTGCGCTCGGGCGAGAGCTTTATTGCGGTAATCGCCCTGCCCCACACGGCAGAGCCCGTCACCTTGACGATTTTCACCTGCCAGACCTCTCCTGCTATCGTGCGCGGTACGAAAACAGCTCTGCCGTTTATCCTGCACACACCGTCACCCTCGGAGGAATAGCCCGTGATTTCGGCATCAAATATCTGATTTTTTCTTAATTCTTCCATAAGGATTAGTATATCACGAAAATCAAATATTTTCAATGTGAATATATTTGCAATCTTCGCAAATACTATCTGTGCAAAACTGATAAGCAGGAGGTTTTTTATATGAAAAAGTATATTCTTCTTATTCTGGCACTTGCAGTGCTGTGCCTGTCTCTGTGCGCCTGCACCGACGGCGGCAACGTTAGCGACAACGACGGCACCGTTGTTACCGACAACGCAAACACCAATGATAAGAACAACGCAGGCAGCAAGGATAAGTCAGATGACAAAAACAGCAGCGGTGCAAATGAGAACGACAAGGGGCTCATAGGCGATATCGGTGAGGGCATTGAAGATGTCGGCGAGGGTGTTAAAAACGGAGTTGATGACATCACCGGCAACGGCAACGATAAGAACAACGCAGACAAGCCGCAGAACACCGCCGTCCCAGGCACTCAGGCAGTTACACCGTAAAATAATCTCTAATGTGAAAAAAGCGGCTCATTATGAGCTGCTTTTTTCATTTGCACTACTTGTATGCCGCTGCAAAATATGCTAAATTTACAGCATAAGCAGAGTGCAATGAGGTGCAGTATGGACAACAACACGCGAAGACTTAAAAACATAGCTTATATCTCCGACACAAAGCTGGTGCTGAAGCAGTTTAAGACAAAATGGTTTGTGCGGAAATACCGCCGCATGATATCCTTCAATCTTCCCCGCGTAAACTATCTGCTTAACCGTATGGGCGTTCACCGCAAGGGTCTTGCCTATATTGAGCCGCCCTTCTCCTGCGACTACGGCGATAATCTTTACTTAGGAGACAATTTCTACGCCAACACCAATTTTGTCGTGCTTGACGTAGGCAGAGTTACGATAGGCGACAATGCACAGATAGGCCCCAACGTCACCATCACCACCGCAGGACACCCCGTACATCCTCAGGCGCGCAACACGCACTACGAATACGGTATCGACATAACGATAGGTGACAATGTGTGGCTCGGCGCAGGCACAATTGTTCTGCCCGGCGTACATATCGGCGACAACGTAACAATAGGCGCAGGCAGCGTTGTCAATAAGGACATTCCCTCAAATGTAATCGCCGCAGGTGTACCCTGCCGTGTGATAAGGGAGATTACCGACGACGATATGCGCTATTTCTTCAAGGACCGCGAGTTTGACGACGAGGCATGGGAGGTCGTCAAGCAGGGCGGCGATGACTGGATGAAAATAATCAAAAATAAAAAATGAACGGAGTGATAAAATGAGTTATATTCCTACCGCAGAGCAGGCGCGTGAGCTTGTTGCGCGCTACAACAAGGACCCCTTCCACCTCTCGCACGCCGAGACCGTTTCAAAGGTAATGGGCGAGCTTGCAAAGGAATTTGACCCCGAAAACGTGGATTTCTGGGCAGCCGTCGGCATGCTTCACGACATTGACTTTGAGCTTTATCCCGAACAGCACTGTGTCAAGGCAAACGAAATGCTCCATGAGCTTGACATAGATGAGGACATGATCCATGCCGTCATCTGCCACGGCTACGGCATCTGCATTGACGTTGCCCCCGAAAAATTCATGGAAAAGGTGCTTTTCGCCGTGGACGAGCTCACGGGTCTTATCGGTGCCGCGGCACTCATGCGTCCCACGGGCTTTGAGGGCATGGAGGTCAAATCCGTCAAGAAAAAATTCAAGGACAAGAAGTTCGCCGCAGGCTGTTCCCGCGAGGTCATCTCAAAGGGCGCCGAAATGCTGGGCTGGGATCTGGACACTCTGCTTGAAAAGACCCTTAACGCAATGATGGCATGACTAAGCTTTACATCGCCGACATAAGCGGTCTCGACATTGAGACCGAGCTGAGAAAGGCATCTGCTTACCGGCGTGAAAAAACTCTGCGTCTTAAGCACGATGCGGACAGGCGCCGTTCTCTCGGCGCGGAGCATCTTCTGCGCTGTGCCTTTGGCGAGGACTTTGAATACTCGGTTGCCGGCAGCGGAAAGCCTTTTGCGGAGGGGCTTCACTTCTCCCTTTCCCACAGCGGAAGCTTTGCCGTCTGTGCCGTGGGCGATTGCGAGATCGGCGCTGACATCGAAGCGCCGCGTGAAAACATTCTTCCTGCTGCAAAGCGCTTTTTCACGGAAGAGGAATATGCAAAAATCGCCGCAGCCGAAAATCCCGAAGAGGACTTCTGCGCTCTTTGGGTTATTAAGGAGGCCTGCATAAAATGCAGCGGCGCGGGGCTTAGCGCCCTTTCCTCAACCGACATTTCCGCTTTCCGCACAAGGCATTTTATCTATGAGGGCTATCACATTGGACTTGCATCAGAATCCGACCTCGGTGAAATCGAAATACACATTGAATATATATGAAAAAGACACCGTACAGCGTAGGAAAACGGAAGGGAAGAAAGTGTGAAAGAAACCTATGAAAGGTGTCTTTCACTTTAAATAAGCAATTTTTATGAACTTTTTCTAAAAGTTCATAAAAACAAGCTGCGTGTCAAAAATACTTTTTTGACACGCTGATATATGAAAAAGACACCCTTGGGTGTCTTTTTCATATATATTCAATGACGTGTCGGACGAGTTGTAAAACGCAAACCTCACAGGTACGACACCGCAATAACAATCACCCTGTCATTCTGAGCGCAGCGAAGAATCCCCTGTTACCAGAAGCACCGCCGGAGATTCTTCGTCGCTGTGCTCCTCAGAATGACAGTTGTTTGAATTTCGCCGCGACAATCCGCTGCACGCATTATATCCTTTCCAGCAGTTCGGGAAGCTCCGAAAGCTTTTTTATCTCGTAATCGGGAACAATGTCGGGGCGTGACGGCTTGCTATTCGGATTGAACCAGCAGGTCTTCACTCCCGCATTGATGCCGCCGAGAATGTCGGAGGTAAGGCTGTCGCCCACAAGAATTGCGCAGTCGCGGTCAAAGTCCTTCTCCCCCGCAAAAGCGGTGTCGAAAAATTCCTTCGCGGGCTTGTTGAAGCCCACACGCTCGGAAATGAAAATCCCCTTGAAATACTTGACTATATCCGCGCTTTTAAGCCGTCTGTCCTGAACATTTGCGGTGCCGTTAGAAACAACGTAAAGGTCATATTTCCCGTAGAGCTTACGGAGAAGCTCTTCCGCGCCCTCAATGAAATAGTGGCCGATGCCGAGAAGATACTCGTATGTAGCCTGAGCCATTTCGGCGGGCGCCTTTACGTTTATTTCCTCAAAGAGAATATTGAAGCGCTCCACAAGCACCTGCTCGCGTGTAAGCTCGCCGCGCTCAAGGCGCTCCCACTGCCGCTGATTTATCTCGCTGTATCGGGCAATCAATCCATCGTCAACGGGAATGCCCATATGCTGAAAGGTTTTTCGTATGGCAATTGCCTCGGCCTTTTTGAAGTCGAGAATGGTATCGTCAATGTCAAGAAGCACGTGTTTTATCATCAGTTCAGTTCCTTGCGCATGAAAATAGAGCAGCCCATGGGGTCATCGTTATAGGCTTCGCAGACCTCAAAGCCCATGCTTCCGTACAGATGCTGCGCCGCCACAAGAAACGGCAGGGTGTCAAGATAAAGCGCCCTGTAGCCCGCGGCTTTTGCGTCCTCAACGATTTTCTCGCTGAGCTTTCGGGCATAGCCTTTGCCTCGAAATTCGGGGCGCACATACAGCCGCTTCAGCTCCCCCGTATTTTCATCGCCCTCGTGCTTTTTCATGGCGACGCAGCCCACCAGAGCGCCGTTTTCCCTGGCAACGTAAAGGCTTCCGTAAGGCTTGCCGTACTTCACCCTCAGGTCTTTAAGCTCATCATCATAATTCTGTATTTCCAGATATTCGGCAAATTTTTTATCGTTTTCAACAAGGTAATCGGTGTACTCTCCGAAAAGCTCACGCACCTCGTCCTGCTTATCATAGGCGGGAATTATCTCAAAGCTCATCTTTCTTTTCCTCCGTGTTTTTTTCTATTATAATCCCTGATTTTTTCTCTGTAAAGCAAAAACTCCCGATGCGGTGCATCGGGAATTTTTAATTAAGCTCAGCTGAATTTGAAGGTTACGATGCCGACCACAAACAGCACAGCAATCATTACGGGAAGAACATAGGTCATATAGGGACGCATCCAGTCCCTGACCTTAAGTCCCTTGCCCTCATTGGCCTCGGCCTTGAAGTTTTCCCAGCCCCAGCCCTTTTTGCTGGTACAGAACACAACAAAGAGGAAGGCACCGATGGGCAGGAGGCAATTGCTGAGAATGAAGTCCTCAAGGTCAAGCACATTGCTGCCGTCGGCAAAGGGCATGAAGCCCGACCACACGTTGAAGCCCAGTGCGCAGGGCATTGCCAGCACGAGCATTGCCAGGCAGTTTATGAGGCAGGACTTTTTGCGGCTCCAGCCGAAGAGGTCCATGCAGCAGGCAACGATGTTCTCGAACACGGCAAGCACGGTGGAGAGCGCCGCAAAGGTCATGAAAACGAAGAACAGGCTGCCCCAGAAACGTCCGCCGGGAAGATTTATGAAAATGTTGGGCAGAGTGATGAAGATGAGAGGAGGTCCGGAGGAAACCTCAACACCGTGGGTGAAGCAGGCGGGGAAGATGATGAGACCCGCAGTGAGTGCAACGAAGGTGTCAAGGCAGACAACCTTTACGGATTCGCCCAGCAGGGTATGCTTCTTGTCGATGTAGCTTCCGAAGATCGCCATGGAGCCTACGCCGAGACCCAGAGTGAAGAAGGCCTGATTCATGGCGCCGACGATTACGTTGCCTATACCCGCCTTCTGTGCCGCAGCCCAGTCGGGCTTCAGGTAGAAGGAAAGTCCTTCCTTTGCACCGCTCATGGTGAAGCTGTTGACCGCAAGTACAATCATGATTGCGAACAGAGCAAGCATCATATACTTGGTAACGCGCTCAAGACCCTTCTGCAGACTGAAGGAGCAGATCACGAAGCCGATGATGACAACAACTGCCATGTAAATGAGCATTTCAACGGGCTGGGAAAGGAAGCCGCCGAAAACGCCTGCAACTTCGTCGGGGGTGAGCCCCTCAAAGCCGCCTCTTACGGTCTGAATGAAATACTTGACGATCCAGCCCGCAACATTGACGTAGAACATCATGAGCAGATAGTTGCCGAACATTGCAAAGGGTCCGTGGAGATGCCACTTGCTGCCCTTGGGCTCCAGCTCCTGATAGAAGCGGATAGGGCTTATGCGGCTGCCGCGTCCCATGGCATACTCGGACAGAAGCACGGGAATGCCGAATATTACGAGGAAGATCAGGTAGAATAAAACAAATACGCCGCCGCCGAACTGACCTGCCATGTAGGGAAACTTCCATACATTGCCGAGACCGATGGCGCAGGCCGCGCTCAGCATGATAAAGCCGAGCTGACTTCCGAGACTTTCTCTTTTCATACGGTTTCTCCAATTCAAAGAATTAACAGAAAAATTATATAACAATATGATTATTAAAGCAAGATTTTTATATCAGATGCTGAGATAGCAAAACATTTCCGCATCCTTTTGCACGAAAACCGCGCTCTCCTCATCCCATGCAAGCTCCGCGATAATATTGAGCTCGGCGGAGGCAATATCGGGATGCGGGGTGGAGACAGCCTCGCCGCAATCAATGACGAGTATTGATTTTTCCGCAGTAAGCGCATAATGATACCATTCCCGAAGCTCCATGTCGCACAGATTCTTTTCCGTGAATTCTCCGTTTTCCGCTGTCAGAAGCTCCATATCGGTAAAAACATAGCCCGTACCCGCCTGCACACTATAATACAGCACATAGCTCCGGCCGCAGCTGTCGGTATAGGTCGTCACCTGCACCGCATCCTGATGAATAATCCTTTGAGCGATTATTGCATGGGTTTCCGCGTCGAAAAGCGCAATTACGGTTTTGTCAAGGCCGTCGGGATGGCTTTCGGGCGTCGCGTTGAAGCAGGCCAGAATTTCATCTGCATCCGCAGATGAAAATGCGCCGTAGCAGAGCCATTCAAGACTGCAGGCAAGAGCCTTGTCCGTCGCACCTTCATAATCGCATTTCACCTGTGATACCAGTTTTTCCGCAAGGTCCGCCGATTCCCCGGGCGTATGCCCGTCCTCCGCCGTACAGGCGCACAGTGCCGCAAGCATCAGAACCGCCATAATAAACGCTGTAATTCTTCTCATATCCCTTACCTCTTCAAAGTTTGTTATGTTAACCAAACTCTATCATTATTACAGGACGATGTAAATATGGAATATGCAACAAATTTTTCCGTACTGTTTTGTATTTTATTTTTCGTTGACGTTATTTTTCTCAGATGTTATCATTATTACTCAGTAAAAAACACGCGAGGATACCATGAATTTTGAACGCATTTTTGCCTATACAAAGGCGCTGAGCGAAAACAACAACCGCACATGGTTTCACGACAACCACCGTGATTACGAGCTGGCGAAGGAAGACTTCACGCTGCTTGTGGATATGCTGAAATACGAGGTCATAAAGCTGGACACGGAGTTTTCCGAAAGTCTGCTTTTCACCGAGCCCAAGGAGCTCATGTACCGCATTCCACGGGATATGCGCTACAGCAGGAGCAAGGAGCCCTATAACCCCTCCTTCCGCGCCTATTTCTCCCCCTTCAAAAAGGATTTTCTGCCCTTCAGCTTCTATGTTCACATCTCCCACGAGGGCTGTTATATGGGAACGGGCGTGTGGACATGGCTTCCCGAGCAGGTGAACACCCTCAGAAGCTACATCGCACGCAATTTTGAGGAGCTTGACATGCTCGTAGCCGAGGGTAATCTTCAGCTCACGGGTGACAAGCTCAAGCGTATGCCCCGGGGTTATGAGGAGGACCACCCCGCAGGTGAATGGCTCAAGCACAAATCCTTTTTTGTGCGCTACACCTTCAGACCCGAGGAGCTGGAAAGCTTTGAGCGCTTTGCCGAAGTCTTCGCCGAAAACGCACAGCGCTTTGAGCCTCTGCGCAGATATTTTACCGCCGCCTTTACGGACATTCCCGAGGAGGAATACGACATATAAAGAAAACCGAGCTCATACGAGCTCGGATTTCAGCTTGTCAAAAAAGCATTTTTGACAAGCTGCTTATTTTTATGAACTTTTATAAAAAGTTCATAAAAATAACTGATTTAACGTGAAAGACACCTTTCATAGGTTTCTTTCACACTATCTTCCCTTCCGTTTTCCATCGCTGTACGGTGTTTTTTGTCAGTCTCAAATCCGAGCTCATACGAGCTCGGATTTCTTACTTTTATACAGCTCCGCAAACATGGCGCCGCCGAGTATAAGCACCGCGCCGAGAATCTGCAGAGGGGCCATGCTTTCATGGAGGATCATCGCGCCGAAGATCACCGCAGACAGCGGCTCAATATAGCCGCAGACAGCCACGGTCTGCACGGGCAGATAGTCAATGGACGAGAAGTAGAAGTAGCAGCCCAGTCCCGTGTTCACAAGACCGAGGACGAGAATCGGAAGAATGTCCGACCGCTGAATTTCCATGGCAAAGCCCTGCCTGACGACCACATACACGCCCACTACAAGAAGCGCCGAAACAACCTGAAGCATGGAGTTTTCAAGTCCCACGATTTTCGTTGCTTTCTTATTGGTTATGAGCATAAGCGCATAGAGCACCGCGCCCATTATGCCGCAGAAAACGCCCCGGGCGTTCAGCTTTCCGCCGTCTGTTCCGTTTATCAGTACAACACCGATGATTACGGCGAGGAAGCCGGCAATTTTCGGTGTCGTCAGCTTTTCGCGGAAGAAAACCGGCGACAGCGCCATGACGATTACGGGACCGCAATAGTACAGAAGCGATGCCACACCCACGCCCACCTGACTGTAGGCTTCGTAAAGGAACATCCAGCTTCCGCCCATTGCCATGCCCGAAATCACAACCGAAAATGCCTGCTTCGGCACTTCCTTAAAGTGCATTGCTTCCCGGGTAATGAGGCATATAAGCACCAGCGCCAGACCGCCCAGCACCGTGCGGGAAAGCACGATTTCATAGCTGTTTAGGGCAATATAGCTTGCGATTACGCCGTTGCTGCCGAACATGAGCACCGACAGCAGATATTTCACATAGGATTCTCTGACCATCACATATACTTGTCAAGCTCGTTTTCAACGTACTCGAACTTCTTGACCTTCGGATTGTTTATCACCTTACCGCGCATGACAACCATTGAGGGAGTGCGCAGCGCCTGCAAATTCTCAAGTGGATTGCCCTCAGTAATGAGGAAGTCGGCTGATTTGCCCACCTCAACGGTGCCCGTTTCATCGGCAATGCCCGCAATTTCCGCGTTGACCTGCGTTGCGGTGTGCAGGGCAAAAGCATTGCTTACGCCCACATACTTTGTAAAATACCACAGCTCGCGCCACATATCGTAATGGGTTGTGAACGGGCAGGCAGTGTCGGTGCCGAGTCCCACGGCATAGCCGTTTTCAACGCCCTTCTTCGCACAGTCGATTACGCCCTTCATAACCACCTGACTGTTATACTGCACCGTCTCCGTGGAGTGCGAAACCTCAAGGTCGAAGAGTGCGGTGGGTATTGCGGGCGAAATTGTGCAGATATCCGCTGCGCCGCGCTCTTTGAAAAGCTTTACCATTGCCTCATCGGTGAATGTGCCGTGCTCCACGCTGTCAACTCCGTTTTCCAGCGCCGCCTTAAGCCCCTCGGGGCTTTCAACATGGGCCGCAACCCTGAAGCCCAGTCTGTGCGCCTCGTCACAGCAGGCCTTTACAAGCTCGGGCGGCATTTTGAGTTCGCCGGGCTCGCCGCGCTTTTTTGCATCAAGCACGCCGCCGGTTATCATAAGCTTTATAAGGTCGGGCTTGTCTTCGGCAATCTTATCCACAAGCTTCACACAGTCCTCGGGAGTTTTCGCCTCATAGGCCAGAACGCCCGCCATGTGTCCTCCGGGTACGGATACGGCCATGTTGGAGGCAAGCACTCTCGGGCCCAGAAGCCGTCCCTTGTTTACGCTGTCGCGTATGCCAGAGTCAATTTTCCCGAGACCGCCAACGGTGCGGATCGTGGTTACGCCCGACATAAGCTCGGTGCGGGCAAATTTATAGCACAGCAGAAACGCTGCGGAACGGCTTACGGGATTGCCCATAATCAGCCGCACGGATTTTGCATTCTGCTTTTTTGTATAGCTCGGCATACCGGAGCCCGGCAGATGCACATGGAGATTGATAAGTCCCGGCATGAGATACTTTCCCGCAAGGTCAAGGGTTTTTACCTCGCCGAAGTCCTTTGCGTCATCGGCGATTGCGGCAATGCGCCCGTCCTCAACGAGAAGGGCCTTTTTCTCGGCCTTCATGTCCTCACGTCCGTTCAGAACATTTGCATTTATGATGGCATATTTCACGGCAGATACCTCCGTCCTTTCAGATGCAAACATTATATCCCATTGTTTTTTGCTTGTATAGGATTATCTGAAAATAAACAAAGCCCAGACACGCTTGTGTCGGGGCTTTGTTTACTTCTTACGCAAACAGTATTGCGAATGCAATTATGAACTGTGCGCCGTAATAGAAAACATAGTTGAGTATGAAGTCAATGGGTCTTTCGTGTCCCTCGCCGAAATAGGTGCCGGAAAGCACAAGGTCGGAAATGATGAAGGAGATGCCGCCCACGAACATGAGATTCAGGGTGGTTTCGCTCCAGCCGTGCATCATGGCAAGTGAGCCTGCAATGAGAGTCATGGAGAAAAGAATTGAACCGTAGAACTGGGTGATTCTTTTGAACTTGCCGTACTCAAGCTTCATAATGGGACCTGCATAGACATTTGCAATGCCAACGGCGGTTGCGAAAACAGCGGGGATAATGAAATACAGGGGCTTTGAAAAATCCGCGTATGTAATCAGCATGCCCGCAATGAAAAATGCGTGGCCTGCCGCAAAGCTCCAGAAGCCCGCAAAGGTATAGGGCGCATCGTAATCGGGGTGAACGAACTTCAGGTCAAGCCATATATCGCCGAGCAGACCGAGAAGCAGACCCATTGTTACGCAGAAGGCAAAAACAGGCTGGGAGCAGCTCATGGCTGCGGCAGCGGCAATGCCCATGAAGCAGACGGAGACGATTGCCTTGAGAACAACTGCCTTGACGCTGTAGGCTCTGATTTTTTCCCTGACATAGAAAAAGAGAATAACTAAGCCGATTGCGAGAATCGTCCAGCAGAGAATATTTGAAATGTTGGGTATGTTCATCTTCAGATTCCTTTCAGATTGAGATTATACATACAGTTTAACCTATTTCACCGTTTCGCGTCAACGGTATTTAAACATTTATGCGCGTTTCCGCCGACATTCACAAGCAAAAAACAGCCGTCTGAAAGACGGCTGTTTTAGTTCGGATCAATACTCGTTGTCGGGGAAGACCTTTGCTGCGTTTACCTTGTTGTAAATGCCCAGCATGGGAAGTGCCTTTATGAGCTTGCCTTCAAACTTGAAGTGTCCCTGGGTGATGGCCTTGACGGGATCAAGCTCGCCCTTTGCGGAGAGCACATAGCTGCTGTACTTGCCGCTGCCGCCGAAGGTTGCCTGGGGAAGAGTGTCCTTGCCTACGCCCATCTTGATTTCGGCAAGCATGCCGTTTTCAACCTTGTAGTAAATCCACTTGTCAGTGCCGTCGGGGCAGTCGAGATACAGCTCGGTCATTTCGGTGCATGCCTTACCGGGAGTCATTGCTGCCTTTGAAGCTGCAACGTGTTTTTCAAACCATTCATCGCTTAAGAACTTCATAATATGTATTTCCTTTCAAATAAATTTATCTTTTTGCTGATTTCAGTTTACTTGAATTTGCCGAAAAGTCAACAGATTTCTTTTTGTTGTGCAGTTCTGTTCATATATCCAATATCTCAGTTGCCGCAATTACCGCATTTCTTACGCAATCATCGCAGGAGGCGAGGACAATTCCCGTGTTTCTGCCCTTGAGGTCGCCGCAGACTGTGGCACCGCTCAGCTCCTCAAAGCGTTTGAGAATGCTTCTTGCGGCTCTGCCCTTTCCCGCAAGTCCCGCAGCGATGACCGCGCCCACAAGTGCGCCGCAGCTTGCCTCCATGCAGCCCATGCCCATGCCGAAGCCCGAAGCAATGTCAAGCAGGCCTTCCTCGTCAACGTCCATGCCCTCAGTAAGCGTTTTCACAACCGCCTGACAGCAGTTATAGCCCGAGTGCTTATACTCAACGGCCTTATCGGTATATTTTTCTTTTATCATAATCTTTACCTCGCTGTTTTTTTATATTATACCACAGCATCGGGCAATTGACTATCCGTGATTTTTTGTTATTATGAAAGATATCAAAAAATCGAGGCAAAGACATGGAGCTTAAAAGAAGCAGCGGAATTTTACTTCCCGTTTCCGCCCTGCCCTCGCCCTACGGAATAGGCACTCTCGGCAAGGCGGCATACAATTTCATAGATTTTCTTGCGGAGGCAAAGCAGAGCTGGTGGCAGATTCTGCCCGTGGGCCCCACAAGCTACGGTGACTCGCCCTATCAGAGCTTTTCCACCTTTGCGGGCAACCCCTATTTTATTGACCTTGACCTGCTGGTCGAGGACGGTCTGCTGAAAAATGCAGAACTGCGCGGCATTGATTGGGGCAAGGATTCCCGCTATGTCGACTATGAGAAGCTTTATAGATCTCGCTTTGAAATTCTGAACAAGGCTGCGGAACGCGGTCTTGTCAGATACGCGGAAGAGTTTGAGGCGTTTACTTCCGAAAACAGCACATGGCTTCCCGACTACGCACTGTTTATGGCGGTGAAAAAGCATTTCGGCATGAAGGCGTGGACGGAGTGGGCAGACGATGAGATCCGTCTGCACAGGGCAAAGGCCGTGGAGGAATACTCGCACAGCCTGAGCGATTGCATCACGCAGTTTGAGTTTATGCAGTTTCTGTTTTTCCGGCAGTGGAGTGCTCTGCGCGACTACGCTCACGAAAAGGGCATTGGCATCATCGGAGATATGCCGATTTACGTTGCAATGGACTCCGCTGACGTATGGGCAAACCCCGGACTTTTCATGCTCGATGAGGACAACATTCCACTTGAGGTCGCGGGTGTTCCTCCCGATTATTTCAGCGAAAGCGGTCAGCTCTGGGGCAATCCGCTGTACAACTGGGATAAAATGAAGGAGGACGGCTACGGCTGGTGGATTCGCCGTATTGACGGTGCAGCAAGGCTTTTCGATATGCTCCGCATTGACCATTTCCGCGGGTTTGAAAGCTTCTGGGCCGTTCCCTACGGTGAGAAAACCGCGGTAAACGGACATTGGGGGAAGGGTCCGGGCATGGACCTTGTGGGCAGACTCACAAGCTGGTTTAACAATGTTCAGTTCATTGCCGAGGATCTGGGCATACTCACTCCCGAGGTGCATGAGCTTCTGCGCGCTTCCGGGCTTCCGGGCATGAAGGTGCTGGAGTTTGCCTTCAGTCCCGACGGCTCAAGCGCCTATCTTCCACACAGATACGGGCAGAACTGCGTTTGCTATGTCGGCACCCATGACAACGCCCCTCTTGCCGAATGGCTGAGTGAAGCCTCACCCGAAGAGCTGGAATTTGCAAAGGAATACCTCGCGCTTTCCGGTGACGGCTTTGCCGACGGAATTATCCGCTGCGGCATGAGAAGCGTTGCCGCGCTTTTTGTGGTGCAGATGCAGGATTATCTCGGACTGGGCGCCGAGGGCAGAATGAACACTCCGGGGACGCTGGGGCTCAACTGGCAGTGGCGTCTGCTTGAAAGTGACCTCACCCCCGAGCTTACGGAAAGGATTGCGGAGCTGTCGGAAATGTACGGCAGAAGCGGAGAATAAAAAATATGCACTTGCATTGGCAATGCAAGTGCATATTTTTTATTCTCCGCTTCACCCTCGGCTTTGGAGTTTTCCTCTTCCCTGCTTCTTTTTAATCTTCGTTTATATTATACCCCACATCAGTTGTCTTTCTTATCTTTTCAGAAAACATTTTACGCAAATTAATGCACTGTTTGTCGAAAAAAGTCGTTTCTTCGGTTTACAAACGGCGGTTTTTCCTATAAAATTGATTTATTACACAAACATAAGGAAGTGGTTTTATGCCCGGCGGCATGGGAAGAAATTCTCTGGGTCCGAGAGGTTTCCTCACCGATGAGGAAAAAGCCAATATGCCCAAGATTACGAAGGAGCTGCTTGTACGCATTCTTTCCTATCTTAAGCCCTATTGGCTGCAGTTTCTTTTTGTTTTCATAGCAATTCTGCTTTCCGCAACGGTAGGCCTGTTCCCCTCAATCATCACGGGGCGCATCGTTGACGAGGCACTTGTGGGTACCGACCTTGCCCTGCTTATCCGTCTGCTTATCATGGCATTCTGCGCCCTCACCATAAGTCAGATAATCGGCGTTGTTGAAAGCTACATTAACGCATGGATTTCCCAGCGCATTATCTTTGACATGAAAAACCAGATGTACCGTCATCTGCAGAGCATGCCCCACAGCTTTTTCACAACCGAAAAGCAGGGTGACATCATCACCCGCATGAACACCGACATCAGCGGCGTCAGCACCGTCATAAGCGGCACTCTTTCAAGCATCGTCAGCAATATCGCCACCGTCATCACAACTCTCGTTGCCCTGCTTACTATGAGCTGGCAGCTTGCAATCGTGGGCATTGTGGTAATCCCCCTGCTGATTATCCCCACCAAGAGCGCGGGCAAAACCCGCTGGAAGCTCCTTTCCGAAAGCCAGGAGAAAAATGACGAGCTGAACCAGGTAATAAACGAAACGCTCTCCGTAAGCGGCTCCATGCTGGTGAAGATTTTCACCCGCGAGGAGAAGGAATACGAAAACTTCGTGAAGGTAAACGGCGAGGCAACGGATATTGCCCTTAAGGAAAAGCGAAGCGGCAAATGGTTCAGCGTTGTCATGGGTATGTTCACGCAGATCGGCCCGCTTCTCATTTACTTTGCTGGCGGCTACCTTATCATAAAGCACATTGACTCCGCGCTCACCGTCGGCACGATAACCGCCACCGTTGCGCTTATTAACCGCCTTTACCGCCCCGTTGAGTCCCTGCTCAACATTCAGGTTGACTTCACCCGCTCCCTTGCCCTGTTTACCCGAATTTTCGATTACTTTGACCGCGAGAACACCATTGTATCACCTAAGAACGGCAGGAAGCCCGACGTGAACAATCAGGACATTGTCTACGACCACGTGGCATTCAGCTATGACAAGGGCACTCCCCTGCTGAAAGACGTAAACTTCACCGTACCCGGCGGTGAGATGTACGCTATTGTCGGTCCCTCGGGCTCGGGCAAATCCACGGTGGTCAACTTCATTCCCCGACTTTACGATGTGCTTGAGGGCAGCGTTAAAATCGCGGGCGTAGATGTGCGCGATTTTGACCTCACCTATCTGCGCCAGTGCATAGGCGTTGTCACTCAGGAAACCTATCTCTTCAACGGCACCATACTTGACAATCTCCGCTATGCAAAGGACGATGCCACCATGGAGGAGATTGAGGAAGCCTGCAAAATTGCAAATATCCACAACTTCATAGTTTCCCAGCCCGACGGCTACAACACAAGCGTGGGCAACCGCGGACTTAAGCTCTCCGGCGGCGAAAAGCAGCGCATTTCCATTGCCCGCGTAATACTCAAAAACCCGAAAATCCTCATTCTTGACGAGGCGACCTCGGCGCTGGACTCCATATCCGAAAACGCCATTCAGGACGCCTTGGAAAAGATGATGGAGGGGCGCACCAGCATAGTCATTGCCCACAGACTTTCCACAATTCTCAAGGCGGACAGGATCCTCGTCGTCAAGGACGGCACCATTGCCGAGCAGGGCACCCACGAGGAGCTGCTGGCTCTTGGCGGCACCTACCGCGAGCTTTATGAGACCCAGTTCCGTCAGGCCATTGACTATGAGAGCGAGCACGGCGAGGGCTCCCTCAACATTCAGGCGCTTGCTACTGACTACAATGTTCAGAAAATTACTCCCGCAGACATCTCCGATGTTTACACGCTGTGCAAGAGCAACATGAAGTACTTTGAGTATATGCGGAGCATTCCCACTGTGGAAAGCCTCACCGACGTAATCAGCGAGCTTCCCGACGGCAAGGAGGAAACCGACAAGCACTTTGTGGGCTTCTACGAGGGCGAAAGACTTATTGCGATCCTTGACCTCATTACAGGTTATCCCGAAAACGACGACGCCTTCATCGGCTGGTTCATGGTGGACGCGGAGATGCAGAGACAAGGCATCGGCTCACAGATTTTCGCCGACGTACGCGCCGCAATGAAGGCGCAGGGCTTCGATTATCTATCCCTGGGCTGTGTCAAGGACAACACCGAGTCCATTGCCTTCTGGAAGGCTCAGGGCTTCACTCCCGTCGGCGAGGAAACCGACAAGGGCGAATACACACTCATTAAAATGGAAAGGGCAATTTAAGCATGAAAAAGAAACCCACCCTTGACGAAAAGCTTCACGCACGCCAGCTTGGGCTTCCCAACGGCCTTGTTTACACCGTGCTCAGACTTGTAATGTGGATACTGAACAAGAAAACAAAGACCAATTTTACCTTCAACGCCTATCCCGGCAAGGAAAAAGGCCCCATCGTCTACATAGCAAACCACGCTTCCCGTGTGGACTATCAGTTCACCGCACCCGCCTGCTACCCCAAAAAGCTCAACTACGTTGTGGGCTACAATGAATTCTTCCGCTTCCCCAACTGTCTGCTGCTGAAGCTTATGAACGTTATCCCCAAGAAGAATTTCACCCCCGACACCTACACAATTCGTCAGATCCTCCGCATTGTGAAAATAGGCGGAAACATCTGCATAATGCCCGAGGGAATGAGCTCCATTACGGGCATGGCTCAGCCGGTAATTCCCGGCGGTGCAAAGCTTCTGAAAAAGCTGGGGCTTCCCGTCTACTACTCCAAGATTTCCGGCGGCTACCTCACCTACACCAAGCACTGCCTTGATGAGCGTGTTGGTCGCGTCGACGTTTCCGTCAATCAGATGTTCACCGCCGAGGACGTAAAGAGCATGAGCCTTGAGGAAATTGAGGACACCATGAACAGACTTCTTGCCCATGACGACTATATCTGGAACAAGGAGCAGCAGGTTTCCTTCAAGGGCAAGGGTGAGATGGCAAAAAATCTGGACACCCTGCTTTATATGTGCCCCAAATGCGGCGCCATGTACAACATGGAATGCTCGGGCAACACCATGAAGTGTCTCTCCTGCGGAAACACCGTGGAGCTTGACGAAAAGTACAACCTGAATCCCGTGGGTGACTCCGTTTGCCCCGAGCTTGTGACGGACTGGACAATTGCCGAGCGCAAAAAGGCCGCCGAGGACGTTCGCAAGCCCGGTTTCAGCTACTCCGGTCACGTCAAGGTGGGCATTCTGCCCGACTACAAGGTGCTGACCGGAGACAAAACCTCCATCATCTGCGGCGAGGGCACACTCACTCTTGACAAGGCAGGTCTGCATTTTGACGGCGTTCTGAAGGGTGAACCGTACAAATTCGACCTTTCCTCCGAGCAGGTGCCGACCTTCGGAATGTGCACCGACATCACCCGCTTCTACACCTTCGTGGAGGGCAGATTTATTGAGTTCTACCCCGACAAAAACGACGTTCTCCGCTGGGATCATCTCACAGAGGAAATGCACCGGTTTAACGGCGGCAAATGGCAGAACACCGATTACAGACACACATTGCCGTAAAATAAAAAAGACACCCATAGGGTGTCTTTTTTATTTGTGCTTATTCTGCGGTGGGGAATACGAGGATCTCCATGTCGCTCATGGGGTAGGTGCAGCAGGGGTGGATCCACTCAAACTTCTTGTCCGCAAGTCTTCTTCCGTCTGCTTCCTTGGGGCAGTAGTACTTGCCGGAAACCAGCTTGGAATGGCACCAGCCGCACTCACCGCTGCGGCAGTGAGAGGGAGCCTTGATGCCCGCCTTTTCCATTGCCCACAGCAGCGTTTCGCTTGCCTTGCAGGGAACGGTCTGCTTCTTGCCGCGGATATCCACGGTGAGCTTAAACTCCGCGTCCTTCTTATCCTCGGGGAAGTCGGCGTTATTCACGGCGCCCATGTAGTCGCCGGACATTTCCATGCGATAGCGGCGCTTGGGAAGCCCCAGCTTTTTGCATTCACCTTCACCGAAAACATACATCGCCTTGGGACCGCACATAAATACGGAGTAGTCACCCTCGGGAGCGTACTTCTTAATGAGCTCTGCGGTGAGGAAGCCGTGCTCGAAGCCTTCCTTTTCCTCATGGGACAGAACGTGAACAACCTTCACCTTGCCGCCGGATTTTGCTGCCAGCTCTTCGATTTCGTCCTTCAGCAGAATGCCGTCGGCGGTGCGGCTGCCGTAGAGAATGGTGAGGTTAAAGTCCTCGATACCGTCAACTATTGCCGCTGCCATGGAGTAGAAGGGGGTGATACCGCTGCCGCCTGCAAGAGCAACTACGTTCTTCGCGTCACGCAGCTCCTGATAGTAGAAATCGCCAAGAGGACCGGATATATCCACCTCGTCGCCCTCTTTCCAGGTTGTGAGGATATGCTTTGAAGCATAGGAGGGATTGGTAAGCTTGATGGTGAGGGTGTAGCTGGTGTTCTCGGTGCCGAGAGCGTCCTTGGGATTGCTTCTGATGGTGTAGGGCTTATTCACGGGTGCGCCGTCAATGTTCAGGGAAACGGAAACGTACTGGCTTGCGCGGAAGTATGCCATTTCCTTTGTACCCTTTGCCGCATTCGGAACAAGAGTGAAGCTCTTTGCATCGCCGTGGTCAACGACCTTTGCAATGATGCAGTGCTGTACTGCGGGGTGCAGACGCTTTGCCAGAATGTTGGGGTTGTAAATGGATTTGGGCAGAGTGGCGGGGGCCGCCTCGATTGCCTTGGTGCGTGTCTTTACTTCGCCCAAGAAGGGGAAGGGAGTCAGTCCCTTGAGACCTTTTTTATCGTATTTGTATTTTGCCATTTTACTTGCCCTCCTTCATGTCCATGATCATATATCTCGCCTGCTCTGCGCCGGAGAGATAGGCCTGGGAGTAGCCGTCCATCTGTGTGCCGTGGCCGCCAACAAAGCGCAGACCCTTGACGGTGTAGTCCTCGTGATGACCGGACTGCACGCGGGGGAACATTCCGTCCCAGGTGCGAGGGTAATAGCCGTAAACGTCGCCCTTAGGGGTGCCGAGATAGCGGGCCCAGGTCATAGGCGATGCCACAACGATTTCTTCAATGTGGCTCTTGATATCGCAGCCGGTGACCTCCTCATAGCGCTCAACGCACTCGCGGGCAATTCTGTCCTTGATTTTGAAATATTCTTCCTCGGTGACGTTTTCAAATGCGTCGCCGTCATAGAACTTGGAAAACTGCAGGAAGGCTCTTCCCTCTCCTGCGGCATCGGGCAGCGCCGCACAGAGATTGGTGACGGTGATGTCCTTATGGGTCTCGATGCTGTCAGAGGACAGCCACTGCTCGTGGTTGTCGGGCGTATAGCGCATGAAGGTGTCGTAATTCTTGAGACCGATCTCCTCCGCGGAGGCGTCAAGACCCAAATACACGGTGAATGCCGCCTGAGCCAGCTTTCTGGCGTTCATGGCGCGCAGATCGCGCTCGGGTATCTCATTGTGGTCAACCATGCGGTCAAAGACCACATGCGGCATGAGGTTGGAGATGACGTAGCCGCACTCGATATACTCGCCGCTTGCCAGCTCAACGCCCTTGACCTCGTTGTTTTTGATGTCGATTTTTTTGACCTCGGTGTTGTACCAGATATCTCCGCCCAGCTCACGAATGCGCTGGTCATAGGCAAGAGAAATCTCGTGGCTGCGGTTTTTGGCAAACCAGGGCAGATGGGTCAGGTAAACGTAGGTCATATAGGTGTAGACCGCGAAGCTCATTTCCGTGGAGTCTGCGGCTACATAGGTCCAGTAGCTTTCAAAAATCTGCTTTGCCTTTTTGGGAACGCCGATGCGGTCGAGCATCTCGTCGCAGGGCATGGGAACAACGCGCATGAGGTCGTAGTACTTCAGCAGCATTTCCACCTTTGCGGGAGGTGAAGGCTCGTTGTTGTGGGCTGCAAGCCAGTCAACGCCGTCATGCAGCATACGGCCCAGCTCCATGACCGTGGTCATGCTCTCTCTGGAGCCCGGTACCTGACGCTCCATCTCGTCGATGAAGTTCTGCACGCCTGCGGGCATCGCCACGTTGAAGCCGTCCTCGTTGGTGGCAACGGAGGCAAAGGATTCATTGGCGGCACACCACTCAACGTCCAGCTTGTACTTATCCTGAAGCAGCTTTCTTACCGCGCCGAGAGGACGGCCTTCCTTGCCGTCACCCATCTGGCACAGCTCATGGAGAGTTGCCTCAAACTCATAGTTTCCTCTTTTGAAGCTTGTTGCACAGCCGCCGGGCAGGTTGTGCTTTTCAAGCACAAGCACCTTCTTGCCCTCAGTAGCAAGATAGCAGGCGGCAGAAAGACCGCCGTTGCCGGCACCGACGACTATTACGTCATATTTGGCCATGTGTTTTCCTCCTGATTTATTCATTTCATTTTAATTAAGCGCTGTTTCATGCGGCAATGCCACAATTTAATTTTAACCGATAATATAATCAATAACAAGCTCAATTTGTTAATTGCTTGACGAAATATGTTTCCCAATTTTGTGAAATATGTCAAAAATCCTTTTTGCGCAAAAAGCACCTGAGCTTTCACTCAGGTGCTTACGGTTTAGACAAACCCCCAACTCTGTCATTCCGAGGAGCAGCATAGCTGCGACGTGGGAATCCGTTCTCTTTGAAAAATATTGATATATAAGCGTTTTTTTAGGGGAAACGGATTGCCACACCAGTGACCGATGTCACTGGTTCGCAATGACAAATCTATACTTTGTCTATAGTCTCAAAGCACCTGAGCTTCCACTCAGGTGCTTACGGTCATTCGTCAATTTCCTTATAAAGAGTAATTCCCTTTCTCTTGTGGGCGCTGTTGCGGTGGTAACGGTCGATAATCTTCTTGTCGCGCTCCTCAGCCTCGCCCGTGAGAATATAGGTGTCGATGGCGTTATAGGTAACGCCCATTTCGTTCTCATCGGTCTGCCCCTCGAAAAGTCCCGCAGAGGGCGCCTTGTTGATGACGCAGGCAGGTGCGGTGAGCCATTTCAGAAACTCAATTACCTCCGTTGCGGTGAGGTCGGAGATGGGGTTAAAATCGCAGGCGCCGTCGCCCCACTTGGTGTAATAGCCCATATATCTCTCGCTGCGGTTGCCGGTGCCTGCCACAAGGCGATACTCAGATGCGGCAATCGCGTAGAGCGTTGTCATGCGCAGACGAGGTGCGATGTTATTTACCGCCGCGTTGGTAAGGGTGGTGATACCCTGAAGTCTGTCAATCTCAGCCTGGCGCACATCCGTGAGGTCTATGACGCGGCTTTCGATGCCGAAATGCTCGGCAACCTCCTTTGCGTCATTCATGTCGGATTCAAAGTTGCGCTTAGATGCGCAGGGCATCATTATGCCCACGGTGTTTTCGCAGGCGAACTTGCACAAAATGCCCACAAGGGCGCAGTCCTTGCCGCCGGAGTTGCCGTAAACTATGCCGTCAACGCCGCTTGTTTCCACAAGATTTCTTATAAATTTTACTCTTTCGGTAAATTCCTTTTCATAATCACGCATTTTTATCGCTCCGTTTCATTTAGCAGATAATAAATAATTTTATTATATCCCCTGTGATATGTCAAGCATACCGCAGGCGCATAACCAAGCAGAAATAATATACAAAATACGCATATTTATACAAAAAAGTACGGACAAACTGTTAATTCCGGCTGTTTATCTGCACATTTTCGGCGTATTCTCAGGGTCGGGCTTGAATAAAAGTCAAAGGTGTGATATAATCCCTAAAATATTATAAATATAAGTGCAATTACAGATATTATCACAAGACAAGGAGACATTCTGAATGAAACGATGTTTATCCTTCCTTCTCGCGCTTATCCTGATTCTGACGCTTGTGCCCGCCTATACTTTTGCTGACAGTGATATGCACGCAAGCGAACTCATCAAAAGCTACATAAAGAGCAAAGAAGGCCTGGCTCTGACGGCATACATAAACCCTGGCGAAACCAACTACACCATCGGCTACGGTCACTGTGCCACGGATATTTACCCCGGCATGACCATTACCGAGGCTCAGGCCAACGCCTATTTTGAGCAGGACATCAAGCGTTTCGAGAAAGGTGTAAATGATTTTGCCAGAAAGTACAACCATGAGCTGACGCAGAACGAATTTGACGCCATGTTCAGCCTCTGCTACAACTTCGGTGAAACCTGGTACGACTATTACACGGGCTGGCGGCTCACCACCTACATGAGAAACGGCTACAAGAACTATCCCAAGCAGGAGATAGCCGACGCCATGGCGGTTCTGTGTTCCGCAGGCGGAATTCTCTACAAGGGTCTTGTGGAGCGCCGTCTGCAAGAGGCAAACCTGCTGCTTTACAATGATTCCCCCTTTGAAGCCTATGACAAGCACTTCGTCTACATATCAATGGACGCAGGAAGCTACAGCATTTCCACCGGCAACCGCGTTGCTGTTTTCACCAAAGGCGAGCCATACGGCAATCTGCCCACAGTATCCAGAAGCGGCTACTACTTCGTGGGCTGGAAAGCAAGTGACGGCACCGTTATTACAAACAACACCGTTGCTTCCGAGAGCTATTGGAACATGACTCCCGTGTGGTCAACAACTCCCCCCGCACCCACCTATCAGCTCACCGTCAACGGCGGAAGCGGAAGCGGAAGCTATACCGCAGGAACCACCGTAAAACTCATTCCCGACACAAAGGACGGTTATGAATTTACGGGCTGGAGCGGCGATATTAAGCCCACAAAAAACTCCGACGGCAGCTACTCCGTCACCATGCCGAAAAAGAGCGTCACCGTAACCGCAAACTTTGCAGCCAGCAAATGTCAGTACGGCGATGACTGTCCCTCAGAGAGCTTCACCGATGTGCCCAAATCCTTCTGGGCGCACGCGGAAATCGACTACGCCGTAAGCTCGGGGCTGTTCAAGGGTACATCGTCCACCACCTTTGCTCCCGACCTGGAGATGAATAGAGGAATGCTCGTCACGGTGCTGTACCGTCTGGCAGGCTCCCCCGGTGTTGATGGGCTTGAAAACGAGTTTCCGGACGTTGTGCAGAACAGCTACTACGATGCAATACTGTGGGCGCATAAGAGCAACATTGCCCACGGCTTTGCCGACGGAACCTTCCGTCCCAATGACCCCGTTACCCGCGAGCAGTTTGCAACCTTCCTCCAGCGTTTTGCTGCCAACATCTACAATTTCGACACGGAATCGGCATACTACGCGGATCTCAGCAAGTTTTCAGATGCAGCCGAGGTTGACAGCGCATACCGCGAATCTATGAGCTGGGCTGTAGGCGAGGGCATAATAAACGGCACCTCCTCAACCACCTTGAGCCCCAACGACTGCGCAACACGCGCACAGGTTGCCGTAATCCTCTGCCGCTTTACCTCAAACACATAATTAAAAAGCTCCGCATCTGCGATGCGGAGCTTTTTCTGTTATATTCCGTAGACTGTTACAAGCACCACTACATAGGCAGCATAGGCAAGCAGCATAAGAATACCCTGCCAGCGATGGAATCTTCCCGAAATCAACGGGGGCAGAATTGCCATAAGCGTCATGCCGAAGCACACGGGCATATCCAGCGCGTAGGACTGGGGCGCGATCCTGAGTCCGCCGCCTGCCACAGCGGAGCAGATGGGCAGGATCAGCGCAAGGTCGATGACGTTTGCACCCAGAATGTTTCCTATGGACATGGAGGCTTCTTTCTTTCTGATTGCAGTGAGCGTGGTGATTAGCTCGGGAAGCGAGGTGCCTATTGCCACCATAGTTACGCCCACGATTGCCGCAGGTACTCCCATGAGAAGTGCAAGCTCGCTGCCGTATTCAATAAGCAGATTGGAGCCGAGAACAATTGCCGCTATGCCGAAAATGAAGAACAATACGTTGCTGGGCAGGTCTTTCCTGTCGACCTCGTCTCTTTTTTCGGTGCCGAGATCCTTTTTCCCACCGCGGATATTGTCCCAGATGTAAATTCCGAAGATTACAAACAGAAGCAGGCTGGGGACAAGATTAAGCACGCCGCTTACGCACAGCAGCCAAAGAAGAAGTGCCGCGCCCGACATGAGAACCGCCTTCAGCCAAAGCTGGCTGCGTTTGATTGCCGACGGGATACACACAAGTGAAATGCCCATGATAAGACCGATATTTGCCGTTACGGAACCGACGGCATTGCCCACGGCCATGTCAAGCTCACCGTTGATTACGCCCGTAACGGAAACCGTAAGCTCAGGCAGGGTTGTGGCAATGCTCACTATGGTGGCGCCGATGATAAATTTGGGAATGCCCGTAAGGTTTGCAAACCACACCGCCGCATCGACAAACCAGTCGCCGCCCTTGATGATAAGCACAAGACCGACTATAAAAAGAATAATTGTAAGTGCAATATCCATTATCTCTATGCTATTCCTTTTCAAAATCACAGCGATGGCTTTTCACCATCGCTGTTTTCTTAATCTTCAGGCTCAATATCCGGTATTATTTCGGTAGGCTCGGGAGTAGGCACGGGAATCTTTTCAAAGGTAACCATTATTGTATGCTCTGAGGTTATATAGGACAGAGTGTAGCTGCTGAGTTCGCCCATATCTGCGCCGTCAACCACAACAGACTGCACCTTGTAGCCTTCGTCGGGGGTAAAGCTTACGGTGATGCTTCCCCAGGCATCAACTGTAACTCTGCCGTTGGGATTTGCGGTACCGCCGTTGCCTGCGGACACGAACACGGTGTACTCGCTGAGCTTAGGCTCGCCGTTTTTGTCAGTATCCACTCCCGCCGTGCTTATTACACTTTCCTCATCATTGGGTTTTACAACGCCGGGCTTAAAGTCAAACATACCCTCGGCGAAGCAGGTTATCACCAGTGCAACCGCAATCATCAGAAGCACAATCGTGATTATCCACTTTGTGCGGTAGCTCATACTGCGTTTTTCTTTTCTTTCTCTATCTCTGCTCATTCTGAACGCTCCTTGCAGCTTCACTGCTTTGCTGTGCCGCCCTGCTTGGACTTGGGCTTTCCGTGATGGTAATAACGGCGGCGGTTATTGTTTTTCTTTTCTCCGCCTGCCGATGCACCGCCCTGCTTCTGCTGAGGCTTAACCTGCTGGGGCTTCACGGTGACTTTATTCTCACCGGCGGGCATGCTTTCCTGCATGGGCTTGGCTTCGGCAGTCTGAGGCTTGGTCTTGCCCTGATCTTTTCCGCCGCGGTTATGCTTCGGCTTCACGCTTGCGGACTTTGGCTTTGCCTCGCCTGCATTCGCCTGCGGCACGGAAGGCTTTTCCTCTGTCCTGGGCTGAGTGGGTTTACCGTGGCCCTTTCCGCCGCGGTGTGACCTGCGGTTGCGGGGCTTCTTCGGCTGCTGTTCTGCTCTGGGTGCCTCCTCAGCTTCGGGCGCGGCATTGACAAGCATCTCGGGAATTGCCCATTCGTCCTCGGTTTCCTCCTCTTCCTCTTCGGGAACGGGAATATACTTGAGAACAGAGGGCGGAACTTCGCCTTCCTTGGGTCTGCCGCCCGGAACGGTTGCAACCTCAACCGCACGGTAGGTCTTTACCGTATCGTCTCCCTCGCCGTCAAGCTTCACCTTCACAAGCTGACGCAGAAGATTTACCTGCGTTACGGTGCCGTAGCCAGCGGGGGTTTCTACAAACGCGCCCTGCTTCGGTACGTTCTTTACAAGCTCCTCATAGGCCTCCTGCTCATAGCGCAGGCAGCACATGAGTCTGCCGCAGGAGCCCGAAATCTTGCTTGGGTTCAGCGACATGGACTGCACCTTTGCCATCTTCGTGGACACGGGCTGGAATTCATCAAGGAATTTGCTGCAGCAGAAGGGTCTGCCGCAGATTCCGAGTCCGCCCAGCATTTTTGCCTCATCTCGCACGCCTATCTGGCGAAGCTCAATGCGATTGCGGAAGATGCTTGCAAGGTCCTTTACAAGCTCGCGAAAATCAACTCTTCCGTCGGAGGTGAAGAAGAACATGGTCTTGTTGCCTTCAAAATTGCACTCAACGTCAACCAGCTTCATATCAAGGCCGCGCTCGGCAATCTTCTGCTGGCAGATTTCAAAGGCTTCCTTCTCACGCTTTTTATTGTACTCGGCAACGCGCAGATCGTCCTCGGTGGCAATGCGCACAACGGGGCGCAGAGGCTGTACCACTGCGGTATCCTCAACCATATGATTGCCGTGGCAGCAATCGGCGATTTCCATTCCCTTTGAGGTTTCAACAATGACCTGCTGGCCGCTTTTCACTGTTTTGCCCTCAGGGGAAAAGAAATAGCTCTTGCCGCGGTTTTTGAATTTTACACTTATAACTTCAATCAATTTATTTCCTCGTTTCCTTTGCGGGCAGGCTTCTCACCGCCAGCAATCCGAAAATGTTTTTTACACCCGTGTTGACTCTGAGATACTCAAGGCATCTGTCCAGAAGTCCTATGCAGTCCATGAGCTGCTTTCTGTCCTGCCAAATACTTTCCCGTCTGCCGCAGAGCATGTCGGTCATGCGCAGCTTCACGGCGTTCAGGAAATCCGCAGTCGTTCTGAAATCCGCGCTCTCCCTGGAAACGCACCATGCCATAAGCTCAGCGTCGCTGTTTTTTTCAAGGCAAGCGATATACTCCTCGACCATCTCGGCGATTTCCCCGTTTTCACTTTCGTCCTCGGCATTTTTGCGGAGCATTGCACAGCGTGAGCGCACAGTTACAAGCAGCTTTTCGGGGTTTGCCGTGGACAGAATGAAGCTTACATACTTCGGCGGCTCCTCAAACAGCTTCAGGGCGGCATTCTGGGCGTTCACATTCATTGTGTCCGCCTCTTCGATAATGTAGACCTTAGCGCCGGCCTCATTTGGCAGAATATAGACATCGGCGGACATATCTCTTATCTGGTCAATAAGAATTTCCCGCTTCTCCCTGCCCTTGTCGTCAACAAGATGCTTTATTACCGTCAGGTCGGGGTGAACACCCGCGGAAACCTTCATGCAGTTTCGGCAGACTCCGCAGGGCTTTCTGCCCTCAGCAGAGCACAGCATCTTCGCCGCAAGCTCCATGCACAGTCTTGTGCGCACCGTCTCGGAATCAGATGAAACTATATACGCATGCGACAGCTTTTCCACGGACGTACTCCTTTACATACCTAATACTAATCCCTAATAAAAACATTCAATTAGAAGCGGTGTGATTTCCGCCATGCTTCGTTAAAGCCCTTGGAAATACATAACCAGTATTCCCTGCGGTCTTCGCCTTGCATGACAAAAATCATCCTCGCTTCATTCTTAAAGCTTTTTATTAGGCATTAGTATAATCAGTTTATTTTACTATCTTATCACGCTTAAGTCAAATAAAAAAAGACCGCCTCGGCGGTCTTTTGAAAATATTGCGGATTACTGGTTTGCTTCGATATACTCAATCAGCTTTCCGACAACGGTGAGCTCTGCGGCTTCCTCGTCGGAGATAGAGAGACCGAACTCGTCCTCAACGGACATGATGAGTTCAACAACATCAAGAGAGTCGGCGCCGAGATCTTCAACGATGTTGGTTTCTGCGGTAATGCTGTCTGCGGAAACCTCGAACTGCTCTGCGAGAATGTTCTGAATCTTTTCAAGTATCATAATTATACCTCCTGACTTGTGGGGCTTATGCCCACTCACGACTCTTGGGCTTGTTTGCGTCGGGCTGCGGTCTGTCGTAGGAAACGACTACGCGGCGGTTGGGTTCGGTGCCCGTTGAGCTTGTTGTTACGCCTTCATAATCCTGAAGGGCAGTATGAATAATGTGACGCTCATAAGAATTCATGGGTTCGAGTGCCATGCTGCGCTTGTACTTGATCACCTTTGCGGCCATCTTCTCCGCAAGGTGAACAAGGGATTCCTCGCGCTTTGCACGGTAGCTCTCCGCATCAACGCTGATGTGCATATGCTTATCGCTTCCGCGATTGATAACATAGTTGGTGAGATGCTGGATCGCGTCCAGAGTCTCACCTCTGCGGCCGATTACCGCGCCCATATTGGGACCTGACAGCTCTACGTTCACGCCCTTGTTCTCTCTCGGGGTGATTTCAATCTCAGCCTCGGTTCCCATACGCTTCAGAAGACCTGTGAGGAAGCTTCTGATTTCGGCGTACTCCGCGCACTCCTCCACAGCGGGCGTTTCCTCCGCCGCTTCGCAGACTGCTTCGGGAATCTCTTCGGGCTCATCAGGCACCTCGTACTGCACGCGTACGATTGCATCGGTCTTGCCTATTCCGAAAATACCGGGCTTTGCCCGCTCGACAATCTCAACGGAAACGTCGTCACGGTCAAGTCCAAGCTCCTCAAGTGCAGCCTTTAAGGCTTCATCTTCGGTGCGGCCGGATTTTTCCAAAGACTTAATCATAATTCAATTTCTCCTATAATCATTCTCCGGCAGACGCTTCTTCCATCTCGGGAATTGCGTTTTCCTCAGGAACGACATATTCAACATCAAAGCGCCTGGGGTCGTAATTGCGGCCTCTTGCGTAGCGGCGGTTGCCTACCTGAGAAGCGGGAATCTCCTGCTTTCCCTGGCCGAGACGCTCACGGCGTGCCTCGCGCTCCGCCTTTTCTGCGGCAGCCTTGCGGACATCGCTTTCCTGCTTTTCCTTTGCCTGAATCTTTTTCTTGCTGGTGTTGTTATTGCGGACGGTTGCGTCCTCTGCACGCAGGCGCTCGGTTTCCTCGCGCTTGCGCTGAAGCTCGTTTTCGCGTTCCTTTGCCGCGGAAGCGCGCTCGGCATCTTCCTTTTCAAGCTGACGCTTGAAAATCTTGGTGAGAACGATTTCACGTCCCATACCGCAAAGGCTGTTTGCAATCCAGTAAACGCCCAGTGCCGCAGGCATGATGAAGCAAATCCAGATGGACATTAACGGCATCATGAAGTTCATGATTTTCATGGACTGAGCCGCCTGAGCTCCAGCAGGACCGGTAGGCTGGGGATTGGTCTTCTGGCTGATTTTCATGGAAGCCCAGGAAAGAAATGCGGCAATAACGGGAATCATGAACAGACCAAAGGCCGTAAGGAAGCCGTCGCCGCCGTAGTTCCAGATTTTCCAATCGGGAATAGTACCCAGATTGAGTCCCAGGAAGCTGTAGTCCAGGTTCATGAGCTTGTCGCCCAGGTCACTGAACGCTGCGCTTGCCTTATCCCAGTGCTGATGAAGAAGATCGGTAACGCCGATTTCATCATAGGTGCCCTGATTGGATACTACAAATCCAAGATTGTCAGCTGCCCACTGTTTGATGGTACTAACGGTATTTTCGTCAATACCCATCATTCTATACAGAGGCTGACGGATTACGCCGTACAGAGCAATGAGGATAGGAAACGGAAGCAAAGTCCAGAGACAGCCGCCGGTGGGACTTGCGTTATTTTCCTTATAGAGCTGTCTGACGGCGACCTGATATTTCTGGGGATTGCCGTTGAATTTCTTTTCCAGCTCCTTCAGCTGAGGCTGAAGTCTGGTGGTGCGCATCGTACCCTTCTTGCTCTTTGCCATGAAGGGCAGAAGCACGATGTTAACCACGATTGCAAACAGGATTACGGATATACCGTAGTTGCCAGTCCAGTTATACAGGAACTGCATCAGTCGGGCAAACGGCCAGACTATATAATCCCATAATGACATAAATTACTCCTTTGTCCCGTCAGGGAACGGGGTCATAAAAATCGTGCTTGGCTGAGTGAAACGGGTGGCACCTCAGCAAGCGTTTGAGGGTAAGCCAGCCGCCCTTGAGCGCACCGTATTTCTCCAGTGCCTCAACAGCGTATTGTGAACAGGTGGGAATGAAACAGCAGCGTCGGGGAAATGCGGGTGAAACATATTTCTGGTATAATTTCACCATGGCTATCAGCACCTTTTTCATTTCTGCGTCTCCTTAAGAAGCTTAAGCTCACCGCAGGCATGAAGGAATGACTTTTCCATTTTGTGATAATCCGCGCCGACGCATTTGCTGCGGGCAACGATTATCATGTCATTTCCGCTTACGAGCTTGTCCGAATTAAGCCGGTAAATCTCACGAAGACGGCGGCGTATGCGGTTGCGTGTGACGGCCTTGCCCAGCTTTGTGGACACGGTATAGCCCACGCGCCGCGTTCCGCGGTTGTTCTTAAGGCAATAGATAACCATATAGGGCGTTACGGCGGTTTTACCTTTATTGTAAAGCCGCTTAAATTCATAGTTTTTCTTCAGTGTTACCCGAAAATCCAATGAAATTACCCTTTCTTCCCGTTTTGCCGTTTTCTCTGTAAACACCTAAAGGGCGGAGGTTATCCGCCCTAAAAAATATTCACATTTTCCGTGCCGTTCAATATGCCTTTAATCAGGCGCTGAGCTTTGCTCTGCCCTTTGCTCTGCGGCGAGCCAGGACCTTGCGGCCGTTTGCGGTGGACATTCTTTTACGGAAGCCGTGCTCTTTCTTGCGCTGACGCTTCTTGGGCTGATAAGTACGCAGCATATTTCTGCACTCCTTTCAATCTGTAATACTCAACATCGGCACAAGCCGAAGTAGTTGACAAAAACAATCCGATGCTCACGCATCGGATTGTTATTATATACTATTGCATTTTTAATTGTCAACATTTTTTTACTTATTGTAAGAGGTCTTCTCCGCGAATATATTTCCCCAGAGGTTTTATAAGCACAGCGCCTATCAGCAGGCAGAGCAGCATATCGGGAAGCATATAGGCTCCGTTATACAGCGCCGAGTACAGCCACGGTGTCGTCATGGTCATATTGAAGAAGTTTTCGGGCATATATTCCGCCCATATTGTCGCACCGACTACATAATGGACAAGAAATCTCGCCGTGCTGCCCGCAACGGCTCCGATAAAAAAGCCGTACTTGTTTTTATGAAAAAGTCCTGCAATGCCCAGCACCGCGTAGGCGACGATGAAATCACCGATTATGGACTGCCAGCCGATTGCTATTCCGCCCTCAAGGAACATCTGCAGGACGGCATACACAAAGCTTACAAGCATGCCCGGGCCGAAGCCCCACCGTGTGCAGTAAATGAAAACCGGCAGCATCGCAAGGTCAAGGGAACCGCCCTGCGGAAGCTTGTAAACCGGCAGCAGACTCAGTATAACGGCCATCGCCGTAAAAACCGCGCCCTCGGTCAGCATTCTCAGCCGTTTGTGTTCTTTCATGTTTTTTCCTCCCAAAACAAAAACCGCATTGCCGAAGCAATGCGGTCATAGGGAACGATTATACGCGATTTCGTTTCCTACGCCGGCATTACCCGTATCAGGTTCGAGGGTACCGGAGATTCAATTCTCTCCGTCTCAGCCGATAAAAATCAGCACCCCTTAAATCTATTGTATTTTAATCTTATAACTTCAATCAAACTTTGTCAACAGCTCTGAGAAAAATTTGACATTGGGAAGTTTTCTCATAAGCGGAAGACCTACGGCGAACATCACCACAAGCTCACCCAGCGCCACGGTTCCGAAATAGATGAGGTACGGCGCAATATTCTCCCAGGGCGCAATATCTGTCGTAACATAGCCCAGAACTGCGCCGATTATTATTCCGTTGCACAGCACCGTCGAGGCGCAGGCCGCGATCTGGCTTTCAATGCTGCCTCTCCCCTTTTTTCCGCAGACCGCTGTAAGCCAGCAGGCAAGAAGCGTTGCAAGGGAGCCGAAAACAATGTCAAATATTCCCGCGGCGCTCACAAGATTTGCTATGACGCAGCCGGAGAAAAGTCCCCAGGACGTAAAGGGTAGAAAATAGGGCAATACGCACAGAACCTCGGAAATCCTGAACTGCAGAGGTCCGTAGCTCACGGGTGCAAGTGCCATTGTCAGCACCGCATATAATGCGCCTATTACTGCGGCGGTAATTAGCTTACGTGTTTTTACATTCATTCGCCCCTGCCTCCCATGGAAAAAACGCAGCCGCAGTATTCCTGACGGTAAAGACCGTATTTTTCCGAAAGAATAATGGAGCGATGGTTTCCCTCGCGCTTGCGAAATTCCGATGGCAGCCATTTTACGCCGTACTTTTCGGCAAACTCCCGTCCGATTGCGTTTATCACCACAGCATCTTTACGGGAGGATACGGTGAGCGTTGTGCAGAACCACTCAAAGCTTTTTTCGGCGGCAACTTTCGCCGTTTCCTCAAGGCGTATGCGGAAGCACTCAAGGCAGCGTTTCCCCTCCTCAGGCTCGTTTTCAAGTCCTTTAATTCTTGGAAAATAGTCCTCGCAGCGCCAGTCCGTCACCATGAGTTTTGCGGAGATTCCGTCTTTTTCAAGGCAGTCAACAAGCTGCTTCTGGGTCGCAAGGCGCTTTTCAAATTCCGCTTCGGGGTAGATGTTGGGATTATACCACAGCAGGGTGACGTCAAAATGCTTTGCCAGCAGCTCTGTTACGGAGCTTGAGCAGGGACCGCAGCAGCTGTGAAGCAATATGCGGGGCTTTTCTCCCACAAAATCGCTTACTATTTTGTTGTATTCACGCATAAACTGCTCTCTGTTTGCCATGTTAGCTCCGTCTTTCCGAATTCCGCCGCGCTTTTGCACGCATATTGCCTGATAGCTTATTGATTATATTGTTTTATTCCTCCGCTGTCAACTCCGCACAAAAAGCTGGGGTCTTTTTCTGCCAATCGGTCAATTGCTCATTGACAAATTTTCTGCCCGGTGCTATGGTGTTTTACATCTTAAATCGGAGTTGGTAATATGCTTGGCGTACTGGTAAACACGGCTGCCGTAATCGCAGGCAGTCTTATGGGTCTGCTGTTCAAAAAAGGAATACCGGAGAAAGTTTCCAGCGCCGTTATGATGGCCATGGCTCTCTGCACGCTGTTCGTCGGCGGCACGGGAATCATGGGCGGAGGCAACGCCGTCGTCATCATCGTTTCAATGGTTCTCGGCACAATTATCGGAACGCTTCTCAATATTGACGGCGGCATTAACCGTCTTGGCAATTCTCTCGAGAAGAAGCTGAAAAAGGACGGAAAAAGCGGCAACATCACAGAGGGCTTCATGAGCGCAAGCCTGCTTTTCTGCGTCGGCGCAATGGCGATCATCGGCTCGCTTAACTCAGGTCTTCTCGGCGACCACAAGGTTCTGTTTACCAAATCCGTAATGGACATGATTTCCGCCTGTATGCTGGCAAGCGCCCTCGGACTCGGAGTTATATTCTCCGCAGCTTCCGTACTTGTTTATCAGGGTGCCATCGTTCTGCTGGCAGAGCTTCTGCAGGGTCTGCTTACAAACGAGGCGCTGATTACCGACATCACCTGCGCAGGCAGTCTTATGATCATCGCTCTCGGTTTTAACCTTCTGGGCGTTACAAAAATCAAGGTTGCCGACCAGCTTCCCGCTATTCTTTTTGTTCCGATAATATTCAAGCTCGTCGAGCTTCTTCCAATATAAAAACCGTGTCATTGCACGGTTTTTTATTTGCTTTTCATGTTAATATGTGTACTTGTCAAATGCAGAAACCTGATATAAAATATTATATTATCAATCCTTGAGGAGAATTTACATGACAGTACTGGTTACGGGCGGAATGGGATATATCGGAAGCCATACCTGCGTTGAGCTGCTTCAGCAGGGTATGGACGTTGTCATTGTGGACAATCTCGTCAACTCCAGCACAGAGGCGGGAAACCGAATAACGCAGATTACGGGCAAGCCCGTCACCTTTTATGAGGCCGATGTACGCGACCGTGAAAAGCTGGACGAAATTTTTGAGAAGCACAGCATCGACTGTGTCATTCATTTCGCCGGTCTCAAGGCCGTGGGCGAATCTGTTAAGATGCCCCTTGAATACTACGACAACAACCTCGGCTCAACCATCACGCTCTGCGAGGCAATGCGTGACCACGGTGTCAAAAACATAATCTTTTCCTCCTCCGCAACCGTGTATGACGGCGATAATGAGATGCCGCTGTATGAAACCTCAAAAACGGGACACTGCGCCAATCCTTACGGCTGGACAAAATTCATGTGCGAGCAGATCCTCCGGGACTATGTAAAGGCGGACTCGGACTGGGCTGTTGTGCTGCTGCGTTACTTCAATCCCGTGGGCGCACACGAAAGCGGTCTCATCGGCGAGGATCCCAAGGGTATTCCCAACAACCTCATGCCCTATATTTCTCAGACTGCCATCGGCAGATTCCCCTATCTCCGCATTTTCGGTGATGACTACGACACCCCCGACGGCACCGGCGTACGCGATTATATCCATGTAGTTGACCTTGCAAAAGGTCATGTTGCCGCCATTGCATATATGATGGAAAACCGCGGCGAAAGCGTTTTCAATCTCGGCACGGGCGTAGGCTACAGCGTGCTTGACATGGTTCACGCCTTTGAAACCGCCAACAAGCTGAAAATTCCCTATAAAATTGCACCCCGCCGTGCAGGCGACCTTGCGGTCTGCTACTGCTGCCCGGACAAAAGTGCGCAGGTGCTGGGCTGGAAAGCCGACCTGAACCTTGAGGATATGTGCCGTGACAGCTGGCACTGGCAGAGTCTTAACCCAAACGGCTACAGAAAAGATTAAAGCAAAAGCTGGCTCTATGTCAACTATTGACATAGAGCCAGCTTTGCTTTTCGGACAACATGATATCTGTTGGTTTCCCTTCTGAGCCGCTTCCAGTCGGGCACGGTTTCCGCAAGGCTTGCGTAAAATCTCTCCGAATGGTCAGGGTGCAGAAAATGGGTGAACTCGTGGGCAACCACATAGTCGATACATTCCTGCGGCGCGGCAATCAGATTGGTGTTAAAGGTCAGCACTCGCTTTTGCGGCATACAGCTTCCCCACTTTGACTTCATGGTGCGTATGCGGATTTCGGGCCACGGCACACCATGCTTTTCAAACACGGGGTAAAGCCTTTTGCAGCTTTCATCAACAACCTCGCTGCACCTTTCCCTGAGCCACTTGTCAAGGGTTTTCCTCTTCAGTTCAAGGTCTGCGGTGTCCTTAACGCACAGCACCACGGACTCTCCGTCAAACAGCACCGCGTTTTTCCCGCTTTTCTCAATGCGCAGAGGATAGTCTTTTCCCAGAAGCTGAACAATGTCGCCGTTTTCATACTGCGGTGCTTCCTGCTCCGCTCCGCTTTCGGAAAATCTGTCCAGCGCACGCAGGATTAAATCCTCCTTTTGCCGCATGAAGTGCTCAAGCTCCGCCACCGTAACGTATGGCGATGCGGAAACGTGGACGCTCATATCGGGCTTAATCCGAAGATTAATGTTCTTTACCCGCTTGCGCTGAAACTCATATCTGACCTCTCTTCCCTTAAGAAGAACAGTCCGCGTCATACGCCCTTCTTGGTGGGTACCCACCAGGTGAAGCCCAGCATGAGAGTGCAGGCAAGAGTCTTTGCTGCGGAAACGCCCGCCTCAGCGCCAACCTTTTTGCCGATGAGGAAATATTCGCTGCTGTGCATTGCCGCAAGGATCAAGGGTGCGGAGGGGTTCTTTTTCTTTGCGGCATGGCAGAAGCACCAGCCCCACAGTGCCATACATACTGCCTGATTCATTCTCCAGAATGCATTGCTGTTCATCATTGTGATTTCTCCTTTATTATTTTTTTCAGTATCTCTTCGTCCGCAGGACAGAAATCAAAATTCGGAATCTCCTGCGGCGTTATCCACTTTATATCGTTGTGCTCCAGCATTTTCGGCACGCCCTCTGCAATGCGTGAATTGAAGAGGGTGAGATGCACCGTCAGGTCGGGGTATTCATGCACAACGTCCATGAATACGTCCTCCACCGCCACGGTGACGTCCAGCTCCTCGCGGCACTCGCGGATAAGAGCCTGCTCCCCGGTTTCGCCCTCTTCCACCTTGCCGCCCACGAACTCCCACAGAAGACCGCGCGCCTTATGTGCGGGTCGCTGGCAAATCATGAATTTATCATCTTCCCATATAAGTGCTGCAACTACTTCCGTCATGCTCGTATCTCCGTTTGCTTTGATGGGTTTATTATACCAAATCAGACGGAAATGTAAATAAAAAGCTTGCATTGCGGCTTTGCCGCAATGCAAGCAAAAGAGAAGATTATTCTTTCGCGCCGCTTACTATGTTGTAGTAGGCGTTGGAGGTGACGCGATAGATTATTGTGTATATCACCGCAAACACCGCAACGGTGATGGCGGCGGTGATGATGAGCAGCTTCAGGTCTGTAACCGCAAAGAGCATGAGCATCTTATAGATAAGCGGGAAGGCGAAGCAGAAATGCAGCACACCGAAAACTATGGGCAGAGCGAAAACCGTCAGCATCTGGGAGTTTATGCTCTTGCGGATATCGCGCTTTGTCATGCCCACCTTCTGCATTATCTCAAAACGGGACTGGTCCTCGTAGCCCTCGGAGATCTGCTTGTAGTAGATGATGAGAACGGTGGCGCAGATGAACACTATGCTGAGCATGATGCCCAGGAAGAACAGTCCGCCGTAGAGTCCGAAGAAGTCGCTGCGCTCCGAGGCAATGCAGCCGTAGCTGTAGCCGTAATTATCATAGTCAACTTCATCGAGCAGATAGTTTCCCAGCGCATCGCCGTAGGCCTCTTCGATGGCTATCTGCTCCTCTTCGGTGGTATCGGGAACGTTGAAGAAATAGTTCCACTGGGCTTTGGGGATATAGTATTCGCCGCCCTTTTCGCGCATTTCGTCGACCTTTTCATACAGAGCGTCGGCAACGGGCTTTACATCGTTTACGACTACGCAAACGGTATCCACAATGGAGGCCATGGCGTTGCCGTCAAAGGAGTAGTCCTCCTCACCCGGAGTGACCTTTATCACGGGGCCGTCGGCTATCTGAATGGTGTTGTACTTATAGGGAGTACGGTTCCAGTATATGATCGCCTCGCCGTCCTTGAGGGTATGATTTGTCTCCATGAGGCGGTTATAGTCGGAAATGTACATGAGGGTGACGTCAATAAGACCGTCAGTGGAGCCGTAGTTATCAATATTGGGATCTATCCGACCGTCACGGAGCACACCGGAAATGTCAAGGCTGCGGTACTCCATAACATCGGTTTGCTTTCCGTCCAAAGCGCCTTCAATAGCGGCGCGGATACCGTCAATGTGCTCCTCAGTCATATCGTCAAGGCTTTCAAACTGCACACCTGCGGCAAAGTCCTGGGGGTAGCGCATACGGAGGCTGCCTTCTCTGCCGAAAAACAGGCAGGAGGTGGAGGATATCATGACCAACACCATGGTGGCAAGTATGCAGATGGAGGCAAGGCCCGCACCGTTGCGCTTCATGCGGTAGCTCATGGAGGAAACGGAAATGAAATGGTCGGCGCGGTAGTAATATTTTTTGTTCTTCTGCAGGATTTTGCACAGCAGGACGCTGCCCGCGATGAAAATCAGATAGGTGGCAACGATAACCATGATGACCGCGACAAAGAACCATGTCAGAGCCTGAAGCGGACTTTCAATGCTCACGGCAAGATAATATGCCACAGCAAGAATTACAAAGCCCAGAATGCCCAGCACCCAGTTTGCCTTAGGGGGCTTTTCGCCGTGATTTTCGCTGTGGAGAAGTGCGATGGGGTTTGCGGCATGCACCTGGCGCAGAGAGTTGAGGTAAAGAAGAACGAAAATCGCACCAAATATAACAAGCACCATTTTGATGGCAAGGACGGAGATGCTGAAGCCGTAGTCGATGTCGTTATCCATCATGTTGGTCATGGCAAGCTCGGCGAATTTCTCAAACAGCATACCGAGGGCAAGGCCGATGACAACGGAGATGACGAAGATGAACAGAGTCTCCCAGAACAGAATGCGGCTTATGTTGCGCTTGTCCATGCCGAGAACATTGTAAAGACCGAATTCCCTTTTGCGACGGCGCATGAGGAAGGAGTTGGTGTAAAAAAGGAATATGGCGGAGAAAATTGCAATTACCCATGTGCCCAGAGTCATAATCAAGGAAAGGCTTGCGGACTCTCTGCCCAGAAATTCAACCTCGCCCAGTGCGCCCATTATATAATACATCATGACCATGCCTATGCAGGTGAGCATATAGGGCAGGTAAAGCTTTTTGTTTTTTACCATTCCCGTTACTGCAAGCTTGGGATAAAAGAGCTTTTTCATCTGCGCTCACCGCCTGCATGAAGCATTGTAAGGGTATCGGAAATTTTCTGATAAAGCTGGTCGTTTGTGCTGCCACCGCGGTAAATCTGATGATAGACCTCGCCGTCCTTGATGAACAAAACGCGCTGTGCGTGGGATGCCGCCTTGACGGAGTGAGTTACCATGAGAATTGTCTGACCTCTGGAGTTGATGTCGCCGAACAGACGCAGAAGCTCATCGGTGGATTTGGAGTCAAGAGCGCCGGTGGGCTCGTCGGCAAGAATAATTTTCGGGTTGGTGATGAGTGCTCTTGCAACGGCGGCGCGCTGCTTCTGACCGCCCGACACCTCGTAGGGATATTTCTTCAGCAGCTGTGTAATGCCGAGCTGATTTGCTGCAACGGTGAGGCGTGAGGCCATTTCATCATAGCTTTTGCCTGCCAGCACCAGAGGCAGATAAATATTGTCCTCCAGGCTGAAGGTGTCAAGGAGGTTGAACTCCTGGAACACGAAGCCGAGATTGTCGCGGCGGAACTCGGAAATTTCCTTATCCTTAATTGCGGTGAGCTCTCTGCCCTCCAGCTTTACGCTGCCCGCCGTGGGCTTATCAAGTGCGGCAAGAATATTCAGCAGGGTTGTTTTGCCGCTGCCCGATTCGCCCATGATTGCAACGTATTCGCCCTCTTCAACACTGAAATTTACGTTTTTCAGGGCTTCCACCTTACTGCCGCCAAATCGGGTTGTATATACCTTTTTCAGATTGCTTACTTCAAGAATGCTCATGTTCAAAATTTCCTTTCGGGGATTTTCTGAGCCTATTATAGCAAAAAGAGGAATCGCAGACCATCGGATCGCCTTACAATTCCTCCTTTATTTCTAACACTTTTGTCACATTCACTCGTGACGCTTTCTTTCCTCAGGGAAAGTGAGATAAACGCTTGTTCCTTTGTCAATCTCCGACTCTGCGCTGATGGAGATTCCCAGATTATCGCAAACGCGCTTGCAGAGGTAAAGTCCCAGACCGCTTGCCTTTTTGTCCTCGCGTCCGTTGAAGCCCGTGTAGCCCTTTTCGAAAATGCGCGGCAAGTCCTCCGCTGCAATTCCTATGCCGCTATCGCGGATATACAGAGTGCGTTCTCCTTTAATGCCAATGCTTATGCCGCCGCTTTGAGTGTATTTAAGCGCATTCGACAGAAGCTGTTCTATGACAAAGCACAGCCATTTTTCGTCCGTAAGCACGCTGACCGCTACGGGCTCATAGTCAAGGCTGAGCCTTCTTCCGATGAACTCACCCGAGAACTTCTTAACCGACTGACATATGATGCCGTCAAGCTCATACTCGCGGAAAACATAGTCCGTGGACTCGGAATCAAGACGCAGGAAGGCCAGCACCATTTCCACATACTGCTCGATGCGGTTTAAGTCCGCCGAGAGCTTTCGTGACATGGGTGAATCCTCGGTCTGAAGCTTCAGGCGCATGGCGGAAATGGGCGTTTTTATCTGATGCACCCACACGGTATAATACTCCGTCATGTCTGAAAAACGGCATTCAGCCTTTTCTTTCGCAAGGCGCTGCTGCTCACTGAGCACAGCGATTATTTCTCTGTAATCCGTATCCTCAATGCTCTCCGCAGGCGGAAGGTCAGTCATAAGCTCTGCCGTAAGCTTCTTCAGCTCCTCAAGGCGCTTATGCCGTCTGCTGACCTTTATGTAGTCATAGGCAAACATCGCAATGCCGAAGACGAAACAGATAACGCCGGGGTACGCCACGGCGGACAGAGGCAGCCGATAGAGATAAAAGGACGCGTAAAAAACAATATAGAACAGCAGAAATGCGGCGATGGCAAGTCTGCGCTGTTTCAGATATCTTAGAAACATTTCCGCTCCTTACTCAACAATATATCCCACGCCGTGCTTTGTGGTGATGAAGCCCTCAAGGTGCGCGGCATCAAGCTTTTTGCGGAGTCTGCCCACGTTTACGGTGAGGGTGTTTTCGTCCACAAAGCAGTCGCTTTCCCACAAAAGCTCCATGAGCTTTTCGCGGCTTACAACCTTGCCCTTATTTTTCATGAGCGCAAGCAGAACGCGGTATTCATTCTTCGTGAGAGGGATTTTTTCGCCTCCGTAGGTGAGACTGTTGTCGCCCGTATTCAGAAGCGCACCGCGATGCTCGATAACGGGCATGCTTTCGCCGAAGTCATAGCTCCGTCGGAGCATGGCGTTTATCTTTGCCATGAGCACGTTTCCGTCAAAGGGCTTGGCGATAAAATCGTCCGCACCCATGTTCATGGCCATGACGATGTTCATATTGTCCGATGCCGAGGAAATAAAGACAATCGGCACCTTTGACACCTTGCGCATTTCCTGGCACCAGTGGTAGCCGTTAAAGAAAGGCAGAGCTATGTCCATGAGCACAAGGTGGGGCTGAAACTCCGCAAATTCGCCCATGACATCTCGGAAGTTTTTTACCGCCCTGGTTTCAAGCTCCCACATCTGTGCCTGAGCCTCCACCGCCTCGGCTATGCCCATATCGTCCTCAACGATAAGCAGTTTATACATATTACTTTTCCTTGCCGTTTTTCTCGGTGTAGGCAGCGATCATTCTGTCCAGCACCGCATTGACCTGACCGCGCTGTCTGCGCTCTGCGAACATTCCGCCGGAGAAATACTCCTCCCGCAGAAGCATGCTCATAAACGCGCAGGCAAGCTTAAAGCCCGCATTGGGAAGGCGCTCCAGCTCCTCATCAACGTCAACGGGGCGGCTTTTCAGAAAGTCGCCGTAGTTGCCTACAAGCAGATCAGCCGTTCCCAGCATATTGTAGAAGACCTGCGGGTCCTCCTCGTTTTTAAGCTCTGTCAGCATTCCGATGATATCCATAGTCACATTCCTTTCATGGTAAGGCTTATGCGCTTTTTGTTAAGGTCAACACCGAGGATTTTCACGTTTACAACATCGCCCACGGAAAGCACCTCGGAGGGATGCTTAATATACTTATCGCAAATCTGGGAGATATGCACAAGACCGTCCTGATGCACTCCGATGTCCACAAATGCACCGAAGTCAATGACGTTGCGCACAGTGCCCTTGAGCACCATACCCTCCTTCAAGTCCTTCATGTCCAGTACGTCAGTGCGGAGCATAGGAGGCGGCAGCTCATCGCGCATATCGCGTCCGGGCTTTGAGAGCTCCTTCACGATGTCAAGCAGCGTGGGAACGCCTATGCCCAGCTCATTTGCAAGTGCCTCGGGATCGTCCACGGAAACGGAGGCTTTGCCCAGCTCCTTGGGGGAAGTTCCGCAGCGCCTGAGTATCTCGTTTGCGGCGGCATAGGATTCGGGGTGAACTCCCGTATTGTCAAGGGGATTGCGGCTTCCGGGAACGCGGAGGAAGCCCGCGCACTGCTCAAAGGCCTTGGGTCCAAGCTTGGGAACCTTTTTAAGCTCAGCGCGGGAAGAAAAGCTTCCGTTTTCCTCGCGGTAGGCAACGATGTTTTTACACACCGCAGAGGAAAGTCCCGAGATGTGAGACAGCAAAGAGGGTGACGCGGTATTAAGGTCGGCACCCACGGAGTTTACGCACTCCTCCACAACGCCGTCAAGGGCCGCCTCAAGCTGCTTCTGGGGCATATCGTGCTGATACTGTCCCACGCCGATGGCCTTGGGCTCGATCTTCACAAGCTCCGCAAGGGGATCCTGAAGTCTTCTCGCAATGGAAACCGCACTTCTCAGCGTAAGGTCAAAGTCGGGCATTTCCTGCGCCGCAAGCTTGGAGGCGGAGTAGACCGATGCGCCCGCTTCGCTTACCACCATGTAGGCAGCGCCGCTGTGCATTTCCTTAAGCGTTTCGGCGGTGAACATCTCCGTTTCCTTTGAGGCTGTGCCGTTGCCGATGGCGATTATCTCCACGCCGTAGCGGTTTATCATGCTTTTGAGCACCTGCTTTGACTTTGCTGCCTGAGCTTCGCTGTGAGTGGGATAAATGACGGAGGTGTCAAGCACCTTGCCCGTTGCGTCCACAACCGCAAGCTTGCAGCCCGTGCGGTAGCCCGGGTCAAGACCGATTGCCACCTTGCCCTTCACGGGCGGCTGAAGCAGAAGCTGCCGGAGGTTTACGCCGAAAAGCTTTATTGCCGCTTCGCAGGCGGTATCGGTGATGTCGCTTCTTATCTCGCGCTCAATGGAGGGGAAAATAAGGCGGCTGTAGCTGTCCTCGCAGGCGGCCTTTACAGCCTCGCCGCAGGGTGTATTCCCCTGCACATAGATGTTGTTGATTGCGTTGAGGGGCAGCGCGCTGTCAATATCCACGCTGACCTTGAGAAAGCCCTCCTTTTCACCGCGGTTTACCGCAAGCACCCGGTGGCCCGCGATTTTGCACACGGGCTGGGAGAACTCATAGTACATATCGTAAACGCTGGATTCGTCCTTTGCCGCCCTTGAGGTAAGCACGGCGTTGCGGAACACGATGTTTCGTACTCTGCGGCGCACCTCGGCGTTATCCGAAACAGTTTCGGCAATGATGTCCATGGCGCCCTGAAGCGCCTCATCCGCAGATGCAACACACTTTTCCTCATCAACAAACCTTTCCGCCATCTCAATGGGAACGAGGTTTGATTTCTGCTTCAGCAGAATTTCGTCCGCAAGGGGTCCCAGACCCTTTGCCTTTGCCACAGAGGCCCTTGTTTTGCGTTTGGGGCGGAAGGGGCGGTAAATATCCTCGATCTCCGCAAGGGTCGCCGCCCTGTCAAGTGCGGCGGAAATCTCCTCCGTGAGATTTTCCTGCTGGGCTATGAGCCCGCGCACCTCCTCACGCCTTGCGTCAAGATTGCGCAGGTAATTCAGCTTTTCGGAAATTTCGCGGATTTTCTGGTCGTCCATAGTGCCGTGCATTTCCTTACGGTATCGGGCAATGAAGGGAATTGTGTTGCCCTCGTCAAGAAGCGCGATTATGTTGGAAACATATTCTTCTTTGACCGAAAACGCCTCGGCTATTGTTTTTGCGTAGTTCATAGCTTATCTCCTGAATTTTTGTTGCATAAAAATTATACCACACTTTCCTCTATATTGCAAAACACTGCAAAGGCGTGGTAAAATCATGTCAAATAATCTGAAAGGATTTACTGCTATGAACATAAAAGGCGAATCCGAGCTTACGTTTTTTGAAGCCGCCAGCATCATCGTGGGGCACGGCGTAGGTGCGGGCATTCTTTCCGTTCCCTTCCTTGCCGCCCACAACAGCTTCCGCGAGATGATTCTCATTCTTCTCCTCGGCTATGCCGTAGCGCTCGTGCTCCATTACATCATCGCCGAGCTTTCGTACAACAACAACGGTGCGCAGTTTATCGCCTGCTTTGATGCGGAGCTTTTCGCGGGTAAATTCAAAAAGATTTTCACCTGGATCGCCTTCATTCTTCTTGGCGTTTCCGTCATCGTCAACGTCAGCGCCTTTCTGACCGGTGCCGCCGCCGTTTTCCGCAGCTGGTTCGGTCTGCCCGACATTGCGGGTATGCTCATTTTCTACATCATCGGCGCAGGCGTTGTTTTCGTGGGCATGAAGCTTGTGGGTATATGCGAAAAAATCGCCGTCACCTCCATGATAGGCGTTGTGGGAATCCTCTTTGCTGCAACTCTGCTCAAAGACACCGCGGCGCTTCCATCGGGCTGGCGCGGCTTCAACAACGCCCTTGCCCTTTTCGGCATGATAAGCTTTTCCCTCTCCGCCGTCATGAGCACTCCTCAGGTGGTAAAGGGGCTTAAGGGCGACGCAAAGCGTATCCGTGCCGCCATTGCCGCAGGTCTTGCAATCAACGCCTGCCTCATTTTCATCATTACGCTTATGACTCTGCTGGGTGCGGGCAAAAACGTGACCGAGGACGGTGCTCTCGTGGACCTTTCCCGTCATATCGGCGGCTGGGTAAGCATTGTGGGCTACATCTTCACCCTGCTGGCGCTGGCAACTTCCTTCTGGGCAAACACCCTCAACCTCCGTGACATCGTTCATGAGCAGACAAGCTGGAGCAAAAATCTCAGCTGGCTTGCGGCCTCTGTCCCCTGCCTTGCCCTTGCCTTCTTCGGTCTTTCAAGCTTTGTGGGCTTCACCCGCTTTGCAAGCGTCATTCAGGTGGTAACCGGTATCGGCATCATCATCGCCTACAACCTCTCCCGCAAGCGCACGGGCGCATCACCTATCTGCAGAGCCCTCGGCACTCTGCCACTCCAGATTCTCGTTGTGGGCTTCTCCCTGCTGTCCTCCGTAGGCGCTCTGCTTTCGGTGAGCTGATATGATTGCTTTAATCATTGTTTTTCTCATTGTCCTGTATATTATCTGGGACATCTACCGGTATATTTTCCGCCGCAGACCTTCAAGGCTTATGTGTGCGCTCCTCGACAAAAAGGGTCACGAGGAGGATTACTATATCCGCCGCGACAAAGCAGCGGAGGAGCTCCGCCTTTCTTCCTGCGAGCGCTGGGAGCTCCGCTCTGACCGCGGTGAAAAGCTCTGCGGCTTCTACTACCCCTGCGGAGAAGGAAAAAGCGGAAAGCTTGCCTTCATCGTTCACGGCTACCGCTCCGAGCACGCGGAAACCGCGGGCATGTTCAGAGAGATTTATCACAGCCGCGGCTTTGATATTTTCGCCCCAGACAACACCTGCTGCGGCGAAAGCGGCGGCAGCTGTTTCGGCTATGACGTTTTTGAAAGCGAGGACTGCCTCAAATGGCTGGACTTTCTGCAGGAAAAGCTCGGCAGCGATATTGAGATAATTCTTCACGGTTTTTCTCTCGGCGGCGGAACGGTTATGAAAATGAGCGACCGTCTGCCAGACTGCGTAAAATTCGTTGTGGAGGACAGCGGCTTCATTGACCCGCGGGAAATTCTCAAATCCCAGACGGGCCCGCTCTACGCGCTCATGGCAGGTCTGCACAAGCTGTTTTCGGGCTGCGATTTAAACAGCTCGGCTGTTTTCGAAAACCTCGGAAACACAAATAAGCCTTTCCTTTTTGTCCACGGCGAGCAGGACAAAATGGTACCCTTTTCCATGGCGCCGAGAGCCTTTGAAGCCTGCCCGACTGACAAGGATTTTCTCTTCACTCCCGGTATAAAGCACATTGAAACCGTCCACTATAACAGAGAAGCATACGAAAAAAAGCTTGATGCTTTCATAGAAAAATACATATCATACTAACTGAAAAATCCACCCTGACGGGTGGATTTTTCAGTATATTTCAGTTTCGGAAACGCATTCGTTTTTGAGCTTTCCCACAAGGAATTGCAGGGCGTCCACAACTCTCGGGCGGATATCGCCGCCGATGAGGACGTACATGATGTCGTCGCCTACCTTCAGTTTTCCTTCATTGAGCCACACGCGCACACATTTTATGCCCTCCATGGCCTCCGTTTCCTTAACGGCGGCGGCAGCCTTTTCAGCATCATAGGAGAAAAGCATACTTTTTACGGGCCTTGTGTTTTCTGCATTTTCGCGCACCAAAGCCTTTGCCGTTTCGCGCACAACCCCGTTATGCACAAGAAACATTCCGCAGTCTGCAGCGGCAGCAGATGCCTTGGCCTCTTTCAGCCACATATCGACCGAGGGTAAATCCTTCACAACAATCACTCTTTCCTTATTGCTGTCCTCATTGTAGCACAGAGGGCAGGAGCATTCAACAATTTGAGTTATGCGATTTTTTACATTTTATTTGATAATTTATTGCCAATTTCACTTTTTTCGTATACAATGAAAATCGTTCAAATCCTAAAACTATTTTTGAAAGGATAAAAGCCATGTCACTTGACAAACTCAACAGCCCGGTAATATACCTGATAGTCGGCGTGATTATTTTCTTCGTCGCGGCTGTATGCGTTTTCTTTATGATCCGCGCATACAAGGCAGGTCTTGCAATCGGCATTGACAAAACAAAAATGAAACGTACCATAACCGCCAGCGCCACCTTTGCGGTGCTGCCCAGCGTGGGTATCCTGCTGGGCGTAATTGCTCTTGCGGGCAGCCTCGGCACTCCTCTGCCCTGGCTCCGCCTTTCCGTCATTGGCGCTCTGCACTATGAAACCACCGTTGCGGAGGCAGCGGCGGAGGCCGTCGGTCTTGAAAAGCTTTCTGCTTCCCTCATGACTCCCGAGGCCTTTGTCACCATCGCCCTCCTCATGACCGTATGTATCATGTGGGGCATGGTGCTCTCCATCATTCTCACCAAGAAGTATTCCAAAAAGCTTCAGAACCCCGGCAAGAACGGCAAGCCCTCAAAGTTTGCCGGCTTCGGCGACATTGCCATGACCGCCATGTTCATCGGTCTTGTTTCTGCCTACATCGGAAGCTATATCGGCTCTTTCGTCTCCGAAAACGGTCTGTTCTCCTTCACGGGTGACTGGCTGCCTCTCGCGGTTGTTGCCGTTGCCGCAGTTGTAATGGCAGGCTTTATCTGGCTCACCGAAAAGAAGAAGGCCGCATGGGTTGAAAGCTTTTCCATCGCAGGCAGTATGCTTATTGCCATGGCAGCAGCCGTAATAATAAACGGCTGGGTTAAATAAGGAGGTGCGGTAAAATGAACGAAAACGAAAGAAACGCATGGCTCGAAAAATTTGACGAGCGCACTCATCTCTACGGCCGCATCATCTGCTCCGTGGCCCTCATTCTTCTCCTCGTCGCACCCTTCGTTATGGGCGCATACCTGGGCGCAATGCCCAACCTCGCCGCCTTCGGCAAGGGTTTTCTCGCCATCGGTCTTGTGTGGCTTGTAAGCTGCATCGCCGAATACCTCATTTACGTTCCCATGCTGGGCGCCGGCGGCAGCTATCTCGCCTTTATCACCGGCAACCTCATCAACATGAAGATCCCCTGCGCCATCAACGCCCGCGACATCGTAGGTGTCAAGGCAGGCACTCACGAGAACGAAATCATCTCCACTCTGTCCATTGCCACCTCCTCCCTCGTAACCATACTTGTTCTTGCAATCGGCGTTGCGGCAATGATTCCTCTTCAGCCCGTTCTGGAGAGCCCCGCACTTCAGCCCGCATTTGAGAACGTTGTTCCCGCTCTCTTCGGCGCAATGGCCTACAAGTACTACCGCAAGAACATGAAGATTGCCGTATGGCCGCTTGTCATAATGTCCGTTGTATTCATCATTGTTCCCAGCCTTGTGTCCTCCACCAGCTTCATGATTCTCCCCAGCGGCGCAATTGCCATTGTCATTGCGTACTTCATTTTCAAGAAGAGCAAGGAGCAGACCGCATGAACACCGCAGGTATAGTATTTTCGGCAATCGGCGGAGCAGTTGTGCTTCCGCTTTCCGCGGCGCTTATCCGCACGCTGCTGACTCCCTCAAAAAAGGCTGAGTACAAACCCGCTCCCGACCCCAAGCGCACGGAGCTTTATGCTGAAAAGCTTTCAAAAATGGTTCAGTATGAAACCGTTTCCGAGCAGGGCAATCCCCAGACCAAAAAGTTTCTCGGCTTCCACAGGCTTCTTGAGGAGCTCTTCCCCCTGCTCCATGAAAATCTTGAGAAAACTGAAATTGACGGCAACCTTCTGTTCTTCTGGAAGGGCAGAAGCAGCGCCAGACCCGTTATTCTCATGAGCCATCAGGACGTTGTTCCCGCAGAGGGCGAATGGCTTCACGGTCACTTCTCCGGCGACATTGCCGACGGCAAGGTATGGGGACGCGGCTCAGGCGACGTCAAGTGCGGTGTCATGTCCTTCATGCAGGCGGTTGAAGAGCTGCTTGCCGAGGGTTATGTTCCCGAAAACGACGTTTATCTCGCCTCCTCCTGCACGGAGGAATGGGGCGGCGACGGCGCACCTAAGATTATCGCCGAGCTTAAAAGACGCGGCGTAAAGCCCTATCTCGTCTGCGACGAGGGCGGCGGCATCATAAACGAGCCCATAGGCGGTGTACCCGGCAATTTCGCCATGATAGGTGTTTTTGAAAAGGGTCAGGGCAGACTTCGCTTCACCGCCCACAGTGACGGCGGTCACGCCAGCGCACCTCCCAGAAACAGCCCCATCGCACGTCTTGCGGCCTTTGAAAACCATGTTGAAAAGCACAACCCCTTCAAGCGCCTCATCTGCAGGGAGGTCAAGGCCATGTTCAAGGCTCTTGCCCCATACGGCAGCTTCCCCATGAAGCTTCTTTTGGGCAACACATGGCTCTTCGGCCCGATTATGAAGCTTGCCATGCCCGCAGTCTCCTCTCAGGCAGCGGCCATGCTCCAGACCACGATCGCCTTCACCATGCAGTCCGGCAGCGATGCCTTCAACGTTCTGCCATCTGAGGCAAGCGTGGGCGCAAACCTACGTTACATTCCCCATCAGGGCATGAATGAAAGCAACGCGATCATAACAAAGCTTGCAAAAAAATTCGGACTTGAAACCGAGATCGTTTCCGCAGAGGATTTTTCTCCTCCCGTTGACATCACGGGTGAGGGCTGGAGGCTTATGACCGAGGTCATCGAAAAGACCTTCCCCGGTCTGCCCCAGAGCCCCTATGTCATGACCGGCGGCACCGACTGCCGCTTCTATCAGGAAATCTGCGACAACTGCTTCCGCTTTGCTCCCGTAATCTACGGTCCCGAGCAGCTCAAGGGCATGCACGGCGTCAACGAAAACATTGAAGCCGACTGTCTCCCCGGCGCAGTTGATTTCTACAAAAACATCATTGACATGAACAAATAAGCAAAAAACCCCCGATTCTTAAGAGTCGGGGATTTTTTATTTGTTGACATTATTCGCATAAGGTAATATAATCGCAGTGTTCAAATTTTGCGGTATTTGCGCAATTTTTGAACACTGTTATTAATTTTACGGAGCAGTATATGAGCAAGCTTACAAG
>JAZRZJ010000032.1:0-69711 GCA_045601285.1 Oscillospiraceae bacterium | reverse complement strand
CGCCTAAGTCGCGCCCCGCATGGGGCGTGTGAGTTGAAATGAAAGTGTCAGCGGCACCGCCGAGGGAACGGAGTGGTCGCGCCCCGCATGGGGCGTGTGAGTTGAAATGCGTAACCATAAGCTGAACACCTTAATTGGCGAGCGTCGCGCCCCGCATGGGGCGTGTGAGTTGAAATCTGCAAGCGCCATTTGTCAGCGGCTTCACGGTCGTCGCGCCCCGCATGGGGCGTGTGAGTTGAAATGAGAGCCAAAGAAACGCGGTTATAACTGCATAAAAGTCGCGCCCCGCATGGGGCGTGTGAGTTGAAATTTAAGCCGTATGTGCTTTATTCGTATGACGGTGTGTCGCGCCCCGCATGGGGCGTGTGAGTTGAAATGAAAGCATTTGCGGCATAGGTAACGGCACCATTTAGTCGCGCCCCGCATGTGGCGTGTGAGTTGAAATCGTCGACACAGAGGGCAATATCAGTTGGACAAACAGTCGCGCCCCGCATGGGGCGTGTGAGTTGAAATGACATTGCGATTTCTACGCGCCCTGCAACGCCTAAGTCGCGCCCCGCATGGGGCGTGTGAGTTGAAATGAAAGTGTCAGCGGCACCGCCGAGGGAACGGAGTGGTCGCGCCCCGCATGGGGCGTGTGAGTTGAAATGTCAGCACTCAAGCCGGAGCGGATAAGATTATAGTGTCGCGCCCCGCATGGGGCGTGTGAGTTGAAATGACATTGCGATTTCTACGCGCCCTGCAACGCCTAAGTCGCGCCCCGCATGGGGCGTGTGAGTTGAAATCCTTAATTCTGCCCTTAAATGCGATACGGAAAGTCGTCGCGCCCCGCATGGGGCGTGTGAGTTGAAATATCTCAGGGCTACACCGCCCACGACAAGAGCGGTGTCGCGCCCCGCATGGGGCGTGTGAGTTGAAATTTCTCGGCGGCTGTACCAGTAACTTCGTTGCCGTCGTCGCGCCCCGCATGGGGCGTGTGAGTTGAAATGGCGTAAGGCAGCCATACGGTCGGGCGCTGTGCCGTCGCGCCCCGCATGGGGCGTGTGAGTTGAAATCGTACAAAATCGAGTTTTATTCCTTCAACCGCTAGTCGCGCCCCGCATGGGGCGTGTGAGTTGAAATGTCTAAATGCCCCTGAATGTAATCGTCAATTTGCGTCGCGCCCCGCATGGGGCGTGTGAGTTGAAATGTCGAAGTCGGCGAAAATGACGCTCCGATTGAAAAGTCGCGCCCCGCATGGGGCGTGTGAGTTGAAATTTTACACTGTTCGCAAATTGAGTTGTCCAACCGCTGTCGCGCCCCGCATGGGGCGTGTGAGTTGAAATACCGACGTAAAAGTCTATTCTTCCGAGGACGGCGTTCGCGTCGCGATGTTCGGCATGGACCTCGATATGCAGGCCGTGGAGGTCAAGGGCGTGTTCAGTGATGGCAAAATGGGAATGTGCTACGTCGATATAGACAAGGTCTATAATCCCGTTCCGCCCAAGGCGGGCTACATCTATCCCGAGCTTAAGCAGGAGGCTGTCGACTGGGCAGACGAGCCGCTGTGCAAGACTCTGTAAAAAGGCTTAACTGAATCACTGAAAAGACCAACTGAAATACGTCAGTTGGTCTTTTTGATATAAAGCCCGCGGCCCTCAACCCGCTCTTGAAGCCCGAGCATCGGCATGATACAATAAAAGAAAAAAGGAAGAAGGCGGTCACATGAAAGAAGAGTGCCTGATCTGTAAAGCGCCCCTTGAATATCTGGAGCAGGACGAAATGATGGAGTGCGCCATTTGCCATAAAAAAGAGCCCAGCAAGACCCGATGCATAAAAGGTCATTACGTGTGCAATGACTGCCACACAAAGGGCATCGATTCCATCATCGGAATTTGCCTTTGCGAAGCCTCGAAGGACCCTATTGAGATAATACAAAAGCTCATGGCTCAGCCCTTCTGCCATATGCATGGCCCGGAGCACCATATCATGGTCGGCGCGGCATTATTGACTGCCTATAAAAATGCGGGCGGAAAAATAGACCATAAAAAAGCCCTGTCGGAGATCGTCAGCAGAGGACGGAGCGTACCGGGCGGAGTCTGCGGCTTCTGGGGAGCCTGCGGAGCAGGAATCAGCGCGGGAATGTTCGTTTCCATCATATCGGGCTCGACGCCGCTTGCAGTAGAACCGTTCGGCCTTTCCAATCAAATGACCTCAAAAGCCCTCGCCGCGATAGGCAATATCGGCGGCCCGCGCTGCTGCAAAAGAGACTCGTATCTGTCTATCCTTGCGGCAATAGATTTTGTGCAAGAACACTTCGGCGTGGAGATGGAAAGGCCAGAGGTCGTGTGCCGTCATTCCGCACAGAACAATCAGTGTATCGGAAAAAGGTGCCCCTTTGCAAAGGTCAATCACCGAAGCGAATGATGTCTGCACGACTTGACCGTGAAGATGGGATACGGAGAGGCAAACTGGACTTTGACGGAGAAGAAATATGAATCACAACGATAGGGATGATCACACAATGAATAAGAAAAAAGTGGCATTTATCTGTGTTCATAATTCCTGCAGAAGTCAGATGGCAGAGGCTTTAGGAAACTACCTGTGCGGAGATTGGCTGGAGTGCTATTCGGCAGGGACAGAATTGAAGCCGCAAATCAATAAGGATGCGGTTCGTATTATAAAAGAGTTATATGGAATAGATATGGATGCAAACGGTCATCACAGCAAACTGATTGATGAGATCCCCGAGCCGGATATAGTGATCTCCATGGGATGTGACGTAGGCTGTCCCTTTGCCCGAAGACCATTTGATGATGATTGGGGACTGCCGGATCCGACAGGAAAAAACGACGGTACGTTTAAAGCGGTTATAGCTGAAATAGAGCGGAAATTAAAACTGCTTGTCGCAAACGATCTGACCGAAAAGATAAGCTTTTCCGAATAAAAAAACAATAGCCTTGCCATGTGCTTGTTGTTCTGTTTCTGCCGGCAATATAATAAAAACTCGGTATGCGTCAGCAATAATGCTGACGCATACCGAGTTTTTTGTGAAGTTCGGGAGGAAAAGCGACATTTAAAATATGTTCCTCCCTGTGTGAGGTGTCCCACACGGTGTTTTCTTGTCGAATTTACTGTACCGCCTTTTTGCGCTTTGATGCGCGCTGGAAGCTTTCCTTGATGACGGGCCCGATGGTCTGAATGAGGATTACCACGATGAGGACAAGGCCCTGGAAGGTGTCCTGAATATCGACGCTGAGGCTGGGGATGGAAACGATGATGAAGTTGATGGTGGTGTAGGACAGTGCGCCGAAGATGACGCCCAGCATATTGCCCTTGCCGCCCGCCATGTTGATGCCGCCAAGAACAACTGCGGCGATGGCGTACATTTCGTAGCTGACGCCGGAGGATGCGGGGGTAACATTACTGATTTTGCAGGCCTGAATGATACTTGCAACGCCAACCAGAACGCCGGTGATGATGAATACGGAAACCTTGACCCATGTTACGTTGATGCCTGCCAGACGGGCACTCTTCTCATTGGAGCCCACGGCGTAAACGCTCTTGCCGTACTTGGTTTTCTTGGCGACGATGATGAAGAACACCGCAACCAGAATGAAGAGAATTGTTATATAGGGAATGGTGAAGCTGCCGATGGCAAGCTTGCCCGTGCCGAATTTGAAGCGCAGGAACTCATAGTTGGAGTTGGAGCTGAGCATTGCAAACTGTGAGCTGGCGGAGCCGCTGATGGCGGGGTCGATGGTGCGGACAAAGGACAGGGACAGTGAGCGGTAGATAAGCATGGTGCCCAGAGTTACAACGAAGGGAGGCATCTTTGCATAGCCTACCAGAACTCCGTTAATGAGGCCGCAGACGGCGCCGCTGCCCAGAGCCGCAAGAACCATGAGAGGAATGGAGTTCGTGACGTTAAAGGTCATGATGGTGACGCCCGTGCAGAGAACAAGGGCGGAGCCTACGGAAAGGTCGATCTGACCAGTAATGATGACCAGCGCCATGCCCAGAGCCATGGTACCTACGATGCATGTATTCTGGCTGCCCAGAATGGAGGCGATATGGCTCCACTTGAAGTCATTGCCGTTGCTGCTGATGGTTATCGCATAGACTATCATGACGATGATCATGACGAAGATGAAGCTGTACTGTGACCACAGCTTACCCAAGGAGCCTGCTAAATTTTTTTCTTTCTTCATTGTTTTACCTCCCCTAGGGACTCAATTGCATTGGTGGAATAGAGCATAACGTCATGCTCATTGACTTCGGAATGCTCAAAGATCTTAACGATTCTGCCCTCATAGAAGACGACACAACGGTCGGCAACCTTCTGGATCTCGGGAATCTCAAGAGTGTTCATAATAACGGTTTTTCCCGCCTTTGCAAACTCGAGAATGAGCTTGTATATCTCGGCCTTGGCACCTACGTCAACGCCCTGGGTGGGATTATTGAACAGAAGCACATCGGCGCCCGTATTCAGCCATCTTGCCAGGAACACCTTCTGCATATTGCCGCCGGAAAGGGACATGATGTTGTCCGCGGAGGAGTTTGACTTGATGTGCAGAAGCTCCTTGTTTTCGTCGTACCTCTTCTGCTCTTCCGCTTCCTTGATAAAGGGCTTGTTGCGGGAAATCGCATGCTGGGCAAGATAGAAATTTTCCAGAATGCTCATGTCGGGCACAACGGAATTTTCACGGCGGCTGGGTGGCAGCATACCCACCTTGTTCTTCATGAACTTGACGATCCGTCCGTCCAGCTTTTTGCCGTTTACAAGCATCTCACCGCCGAGACTGGGCAGAGCGCCGAACATGGTTTCCATGAGCTCGCTGGCGCCGCAGCCAGCAAGACCCGTGAAGGCCACGATTTCACCCTTGCGCACCGCGAGGTCGATGTTGGAAAATTCCTTGCCCGTGAAGCCACGGAGCTCCAGAACGGGCTCTCCCAGTTCGCGGGGCTCGTATACATCGGCATCAACATACTTTGCACCGACCATGCCCGAGGTAACCTCGTGGGCATCGGTATCCTTTATATATCCTGAGGAAATGAAGTTACCGTTTCGCAGAATGGTGTATCTGTCGGCAATTGCAAAAATCTCCGGCATCTTGTGCGAAATGAAGATAAAGGATTTCCCCTGAGTTTTCAGTTTTTTAAGTATCTCAAAGAGATGGTCGATCTCACTGTTGGACAGTGCCGTGGTGGGCTCGTCCAGAATGAGAAGCTTTGCGTCCGCATAAAGCGCACGGCAGATTTCCAACAGCTGCTTTTCGCTGGTTTTCAGTTCCGAAACCATGACCGTGGGGTCAATGGAAACGCCCAGGTCCTCAAAAAGCTTCTTTGTGCGGGCGATCTGTTCCTTATCGTCTATAAGGCCCAGCTTGGTTTTTATCTCGCGGCAGAGGAAGATGTTGTCCGAAACCGTCAGGTCGTTGATGACATTCAGCTCCTGATGGACAAACGCAATGCCCGCGGCTTCCATCTGCTTGATGGTTGGGTTGGAATATTTTTTTCCGCTAAATACTACGGAGCCTTCGTCCATAGTGTACACGCCGGTGAGAATGTTCATCAGCGTGGACTTGCCCGCGCCGTTTTCGCCCAGCAGAGCGTGGATTTCGCCCTCCTCAACGTCAAAGCTTACATCGTTAAGCACCTTAGCAGGACCGAAGGCCTTTGAAATGTTTTTCATTTCAAGGATTTTCATGTATTGTTCTCTCCCTTAAATATAGGGTTGGCGGATGCAGGGAAAATCCCTGCATCCGCTGAAAATATTGCCGGGTTATCAGATTATGCGTGGCCCTGGAAGCCTTCGTACTCGGAAACGTTGTCGCGGTTTACGATCCAGACGGGCTGGTATTCGCCGGAGCCGACTTCGTAATCCCAATCGCCTGCCAGGTACTCAAGACCCTTGTCAATGATGTCCTGCATCATCTTGGGGCTGAAGTATACGCTCATCATGTTGTCGAAGTACTGCTCTGCCAGTGCTGCCTGGTCTGCAGTGCCTGCCATGACGTCATAGAGCTCCTGCATGCCGCCGATTGCGGAGATGTAAACTTCGAGCTCTTCGAGGTCAGCCTTCAGTTCGTCGGATGCGGTTTCGATGTAGTTCATAACACCGAAGGTCATCTCGTCGTCCATGGAGTAGATGAACAGCTTGCCGCCGTTTGCCTTTGCGTCGGCAACGATGTCAGCCAGCTTCTGGTCCATGTAGTTGTATGCGCCGTCAGCAGACCAGTCGCAAACTACGGAATAGGTGTTGAGAGCTGCTTTGATGGAAGCATCGTCCCAAACCTCTGCGGTCTCGAACTCGCCTTCAACCTTGTCAGAATACTTGATCTCGCCCTTCAGGAACTGAGTGAAGCCTTCTGCACGGCGGGAGCAAACAGTACCGTTGTCGCCGTAGAGGGTGACGATGGTGTCGCCGGGCTTCATTCCCTGCTGCTGCAGCCAGTATGCAATGCCTGCGCCGCACTGCCAGTTATCGCCGGATGCGTTCAGAATTGCGTATGCTTCGGTTGCTTCGATGATGCGGTCGAAGGAGATGAAGGGGATCTTCTCTGCGTACAGAGCTTCCTGACCTGCCTGTGCGGCGCCGTCAAGTGCCATCATAACGACAACGGCTGCGTCGCCGTTTGCGATAATGGTGTTGCACTGGTCAACCTGCTCTTCGCCGGAAGATGCTGCCATGTAAACTGCCTTGTACTGGCCTGCTTCGGTGATTTCTTCGCATTTTGCCTGTGCATAGGCACCTGCCTGTGCAGTCCAGCCATGGTCGGGGGTGGGGCCGAGAACATAGATGGTGCTGCCTGTTGCCTCTACGTCGGATCCCTCAGGGCCGTCACCGCCGCAGGCGGCCAGTGCGAAAACCATCATGAGAGCCAGAAGAAGAGCTACTGTCTTTTTCATTTTTGAATTTCCTCCTAATTTTTTTAACAGTCTTATGACTGTTGAATACTTGTTAAATGACCTCTGCCGCTTTGCCCTCTTCCGCAGAGCGCAGGCAGGCAAATACTGCCTTCATGGATTTGAGCACGTCCTCGGCGTCAAGAATGCTGGGTCTGCCTTCGGTAATTGCCCCCACAAACTCGTCAATAACGCCGGAGGATTCCTGTTGGGCATCCTCGTTGGTCTGCAGACGGTCAAGGGCATGCTGCTCTAAAGTTCCGTTGTCATGGACGATCTGCAGAGAAAAGGCGGGGTCTGCGTAGAGCTTGAGAATGCCCTTTTCACAGTAAAGCATAGTGGCGTTGCATTCTTCACCGTAGTGCGTCCAGCTGGTGGTTACAGTGCCCAAAGCGCCGTTTTTGAAGGTGAGAACCTCCACTGAGTTGTCGTCGACCTCGATGAGGCGTCCGTCGGGGAATTTTTTATCCAGGACTGTCATGTTGGAGTATACACTGGCTATATCCTCGCCGATGAGGTAGCGCATGAGGTCGATCTTATGTATGCCCAGATCTGCCATGGAGCCGAAGGCTGCGGAGTCCTTCTTGAAGAACCAGGTGTTTGCGCTCTTGTCCATGCTCCACATTTCGGGTCCTCTGTGACCGAAGGTGGTGTTGAAGGTCAGAACTCTGCCAAGCTGCCCGGAGGCAAGGATTTCCTTTGCTTTCTTGTGGGCGGGAGCAAGGCGCTGGTTCTGGCCGATCATGAGGCGCTTTCCGCTTTCCTTTGCGGCGGCGACCATTGCCTCGCAGTCGGCATAGGTTACTGCCATGGGCTTTTCGCACAGAACATGCTTGCCTGCCTTCAGAGCCTTGATAGTCAGTTCGGCATGGAGGGCATTGGCAACACAGATGGAGACCGCGTCGATCTCGGGATCGGCTATCATTTCGTCGATGGTGGGATAAACCTTGCCGCCGTAGAGATCCACAAGCGCCTGAACACGCTCGGCTCTTCTGTCAAAGAAGCCCTTTATTTCAACATCGGGATTATGGAAATATTCATATCCGTGACGCTGCTTGGCGATGGAGCCGCAGCCGATTACACCGACTTTAAGCATGGTTACTTTCTCCTTTGCTTACTTAATTTCACAATAATTCTTATAATAATCTAACAACTACCAACTCAAATTGTCAAGGTTTTGACCTCCTATTCGACCTATTGCACAAAAAACGTGATATAAATTGGACAACATGACGTTGTTTCTTCTTTGTCAAAAAGTTGCTTGACAAAGGTCTTTAACATGTTTAGTCTAAATGTAGAAAAAGGTGTTTACACCGAAAGGAGCAATACTATGAAATTCGGTCTTGTTACAGCTATACTCGATAAATACGATTACGAAAAAATGATTGACACCGTTGCCGGAATGGGCTTTCAGTGCGTTGAGGTTGCATGCTGGCCCGCAGGCAAGGCGGAACGCCGCTATGCAGGCGTAAGCCACATTGACGTTACCCGCGTGCTTGAGGATGACGAATACGCAAGCTACGTTCTGAAATATGCCGCCGACAAGGGCGTTGAGATTTCCTCCCTCGCCTTCTATCCCAACACCATGGACGGCGACCTTGAAAAGCGCAAGGCAAACGTCGACCACCTCATGACCGTCATCCGTGCCAGTGCAAAGCTGGGCGTCAACATGGTCACCACCTTCATCGGACGTGACCAGACAAAGAGCGTTGAGGAAAACATGGAGCTTGTTAAGGAAGTATGGCCTCCCATCATTGCTCTTGCAGAGGAAAAGGGTGTTAAGGTTGCCATTGAAAACTGCCCCATGCTCTTCGGACGCGACCAGTGGCCCGGCGGTCAGAACATCATGACCACCCCCGCAAACTGGCGCAGGGTCTTTGAAATTCTCAACAGTGACAACCTCGGCATCAACTATGACCCCAGCCACTTCGTATGGCAGATGATTGACTACATAAAGCCCATTTACGAGTTTAAGGACAAGATCTTCCACGTTCACTACAAGGACATCAAGCTTTATCCCGACAAGCTCAATGACGTGGGCATCATGGCATATCCTCTGGACTTCATGTCCCCCAAGCTTCCCGGTCTGGGCGATGTTGACTGGGGCAAATTCGTCTCCGCCCTCACCGATATCCGCTACGATGGCTTCACCTGCCTTGAGGTTGAGGACAAGGCCTTTGAGGGAAGTGAGGAGGACGTTCTGAACTCCCTGCGGCTCAGCAAGCGTTACCTTGACCAGTTCGTGATCTGAAATATGCACAGCCGGGAAATATCCCCGAACGGGCATGGAGCGGATTTGCTGCTCCGTTTCTCACAAGAAAAAGCACGGTTTTCACCGTGCTTTTTTGACAATTACTTACATAATTTTGCGGCACGACGGGGCTTAAAACGGCGTTAAACTGCGACAAGGCCGTTTCTTAACCCATAACCCGAAGGCCGTGGGTTCAAACCCTCCTCCGCAACCAAACGGGAAGATACAGGAAGTTAACGGAACACAATTTGAATCTCCAAAAGCAATAATTCCAAGTGTGTTATTCTCGGTGCGATCACCTCAATACTCTAATGTAATGAATTTTACATTAGAAAAAATATAATTGTTAAGAAAAGACGAAACAATTTTTATTTTATACTTGTAAGAGTAGCAAATAAGGTGTAAAATAAAGTAGCAAATAAAATAGATATGGTTAGTATAAAGGAGTTGACCTACTTGAATATCGGACACGAAACCGAAACAATGGAATTCAAGAAATCTACGGGTGAATTGAAAGAAGGCATTATTTCTCTTTCTTCTATGCTCAACAAACATTCTGACGGCACCGTATATTTTGGTGTCAAAAATAACGGTGATATAATCGGGCAGGAGATTGGAGACAGAACACTTCGGGACGTTTCTCAAATGGTTGCGTCATCCATCAAACCGCAAATCATTCCTACAATTACTTTGGAACTGATTGGCGGATGCAATGTAATCAAACTCCACGCACAAGGCAGCGAAAAGCCATATTCGGCGTTTGGACGGTATTATATCCGTTCCGCAGACGAAGACCGCGAATTATCTCCTGCTGAACTCCGCAAAATCATGCAAGAAAACGAGAATAACGATATTATTGCCTCTCTCCCGGCAGATCATCAGAACCTGACATTCTCTCAATTGAAAACCTTATATGCTACAAAAGGATTAACGGTCAACGAAACGGGATTCGAGCAAAATCTCGGATTTTTCAATAAAGACAAACAATACAATCTGTTAGCGGAATTACTTGCCGATCAAAACAACATTTCCATAAAGGTTGTCACATTCAAAGGGAAAGACAAAAGCGAGATTATCAAACGCAACGAATACGGTTTTAAGTGCCTTGCTTTGTCAATGGATCAAGTACTCAGTTATATGGAGGCAATTAACGATACAAGAGTCGTTTTGGGTTCGCATCAACGGGAAGAAATAAAACTGTTTGACTTTTCTGCGTTCAAAGAAGCGTGGCAAAACGCCTGCCTGCATACAAAATGGTCACAATACAATCCCCCGGCGGTTTACATTTTCAGTGACCGAATTGAGATTATTTCCACTGGCGGGCTTACTGACGGTTTAACAAAAGAAGAATTTTTTAAGGGTATATCTAAGCCAGTAAATGCCAAACTGCAAAAGATATTCGGTCAGCTCGGGTATGTCGAGCAAACAGGCCACGGTATTCCGCTGATTATCAGCAAATACGGAATGCAGGCATTCGACATTACGGAGAATTTTGTGAATGTGATCATTCCGTTCAGCCGTGAATTTGCGAAGCAATCAACTGAAATCAATAAGCCAATGAACGAATCTCAAGCAAAGATTTATAACTATTTAAAAGAGCACCCGGAGGCAACGATAAAGGTTATGGTGTCCGAATGCGGCGTCAGTGACGGATATATCAGGAAAATACTGACTTTCTTAAAAGAAAACGGGTATGTACGACACGAAGGCTCGAATAAAAATGGGTCGTGGAAAATATTAAAATGAGATTGAAACAAGTGATATAAATAGTATTTACAAAAAGTAAGGTGATAAAATGGGACTTATTGATATTGCAAGCAGTGCTTCTGCATGGCGAGGATATGAATACTACAAAGACAATAAAGTACTGTCAATAAATAAAGCAAATGAAAACGAATACGACGGTGAGGTTGCCGGTTCATCAAAAGAGCCCTATTCCGTTCACATTGATACTCTGCATCCAAAAAGATCCACCTGCAGCTGCCCGTTTGCAGAGGGGAACAAGAAAATTTGCAAACATAAAGTCGCCTTGTATTTTTCCGCGTTTCCGGATGAGGCAGATAAATATTTAGCCGAAGTGGAACAAGCCGAAAAGGAAGCGGAAGAATATGAAAAACAAATCTATGACCTTGTCGGACAAAAGATTTCAAAGATGAAAAAGTCCGAGCTTCAAGATGCTCTTTGGCAAGTTCTTACGGATAGTCCCGAGTGGGTATTTGACAGATTTGTCAGAGAATACATTCATTATTGAAAAATACGCATAGAAAACTGATGTATTACTGTTCAGACAGGTGTGTTCACATGAGAAACGAGCTGATTATTAACGCTGATCTTGAGGCGTGGGCGAATGAAAACGCACGCATTGAAAGACTGATTAAATCTGAATACGGAGAGCTTTTGCGGCAGGCATATAATGCGCTTGACACCTCGGTGCTGTACCGGAGCCACATTCACGGCTGCGGTCACATTGAGCGCACCATGCTTCTGGGTGCAATGATATCGCAGGCACTGGAGCTATCCGCACACGAGTGCAGAATGCTGCTTCTGTGCTGCTCATACCACGACATCGGTAGGAGTAATGATTTCCGCGATTATGAGCACGGCAATGTCGCGGCTAAGAAGCTCATGTCCCCCGCCATGAAGCCCAAGTTCAGAGGCTACAGTGCGGAGGACTTCAAAATCATGCAGGCGGCGATCACCCTCCATTCCATTAACGACAAGGAGATTGACAACATTGCGCATCGCTACGGGCTTGAGCAAAGCAGCATGGACAGATACTACCGCATCGCAAAATGCCTCAAGGATTCGGATAATCTCGACAGAGTCAGGCTCCATGACCTCGATACAAAGCATCTGCGGCACGCCGAGAGCATTGACATGGTGAGTGATGCGCAGTGGATATACGACGCATATCGGAGGGCAAAGCCATGAACGGACTTTTCGGAGATTTGTTTGACTTTAACGGCGACGGCAGGCTTGACGGTTTTGAGCAGACGGCAGATCTGGGCTTGGTGTTTAGTATAAATAACCGGCAGATAGACAAAAGCGTCTGAGGAAAACCTCAGACGCTTTTGTTATGTTTTCTCTCAGGCCATGCCGAGCTCTTCGCGGGCGTGGTCCATGAGCATGTCGAGATACTTGACACACTTGCGGCAGGTGTCGCCTGCCTCAAGGTCTGCGAGCAGCTCGTCAACATTGGTGGCAAGGCCCATCTCGATTTCCTGCTTTACATCTGCGTAGGTAATGCGTGCGCAGGTGCAGACGATGGATTCATCGGTGAGTTCATCAAAGGGAACCTCAAAGATGTAATGGCGTCTGTTGTCGCTGAAGTCGGGCGTGCTGGATCTGTCCTTGTCTCTGTTCTTGAACATAAAATACTCCTATGATGTTATTTGCAGGTCTGCGGCTTAAGGGCCGCAGACCTTTGCTTTACGGGATTATTTGCTCTGGCTCATCTTGCGGATTTCGATTTTCTTCTGCCTTTCGGCGATGTATTCGGGAAGAACGGTTACACGAGTTTCGTAAGCAACGCTTTCGGCATTGGTGCGCTTTCTCAGGTGGATTGCATCGAACTTGCAGCGTGTGGTGCAGACGCCGCAGCCGAGGCACTTGACGGGGTCAACAACGCTTGCGCCGCAGCCGAGGCAGCGTGCGGTTTCGGCCTTGAGCTGCTGCTCGGTGAAGGTCTTTCTGCCGTCCTTGAATGCCGCAACATCAACTCTGTCCGGAACCTGACGGGGCGTGCTGTCATAGCTCATGCTATCGAAATCAACATTGTCCTTGTCAAGCGCGGTGTATGCAAGGAGGTCACGGCCGAGGGTAAGGCTCTGACCCTCCTGAACGAAGCGGTGGAGGGAGATCGCGCCCTGCTTGCCTGCCGCGATTGCGTCGATTGCAAACTTGGGACCCGTGAGAACGTCGCCGCCGGCAAAGATGTCGGGCTGTGCGGTCTGATAGGTGAAGCCGTCGGCAATTGCGCGGCCCTTTTCATCGACCTTGAGCTCGCCGATGTCCAGCTTGCCCCAGTCAATCTGCTGACCGATTGCGGCGATGACGGAATCGCACTTGATTTCGCCTGCTTCGCAGACAAGTGCGGAGACCTTTCCTGCTTTGGTGCCCTTTATCTCGACAGGTTTATACTCAAAGAGGAACTTGACGCCCTCTTCCCTTGCCTCTGCAACTTCTGCGGGGTCAGCGGGCATATCGCTTTCCTTTCTGCGGTAGGCAACGGTGACGTCAACGCCCAGACGTACTGCAGCGCGTGCAACGTCCATTGCAACGTTGCCGCCGCCGACTACGACGACCTTCTTGCCGAGCTGAACTTCTTCGCCTGCGTTTACTGCGCGGAGGAAGTCAATGCCGCCGAACACACCCTCAAGCTCTTCGCCCTTGATGTTCAGAGGTGCGGCCTTCTGTGCGCCGATGCCGAGGTAGAAGCCCTTGTAGCCTTCATCGCGGAGCTGCTGAATCGTTACGTCCTTACCCACCTCAACGCCGCACTTAAACTCAACGCCGAGAGTTTTGAGAACGTCGATTTCCGCATCGAGAACTGCCTTTTCAAGACGGAACTCGGGGATGCCGTAGCGGAGCATACCGCCGGGCTGTGCGTTCTTGTCGAATACGGTTACCTGATAGTTGTCGCAGGCAAGGTAGTAGGCGCAGGAAAGACCTGCGGGGCCTGCGCCGATAACGGCGATTTTCTTGTCGCTGAAGTCATGGAGCTTCTTGGGAACAAATCTGTTCTGCTTTTCAAGCTCTCTGTCGGCGATGAACTTCTTGACCTCGTCGATGGCGACTGCCGCGTCGATCTTGCCGCGGGTGCATTCGCTTTCGCAGCGGCGGTTGCAGATACGTCCGCAGATTGCGGGGAAGGGATTTTCCTTCTTGATAAGCTCAAGAGCTTCAAGGTACTTGCCCTGGGCAGCCAGCTTGATGTAGCCCTGAACGGCGATGTGTGCGGGGCAGGCGGTCTTGCAGGGTGCGGTGCCGCTTTCGTAAACGTACTTGCGGTTGGAGCGGTGCTGGGTATTCCATTTGTCAGGACCCCATTCGTTCTCCTCCGCGTCCTCCATGAAGCTGTACTCAACGGGCTCCTTGGTGCAGAGCTTCTGACCCATCTTGATTGCGTTGTTTGCGCACTTGTCGGTGCACTGACCGCAGGCAACGCACTTGTCCTTGTCGATTTCGGCAACATAGTTGCTTCTGGAGGTCTGGGGAGTGTTGAAGTACTGGGTCACGCCCAGTGCAAGACAGCTTTCGGGCTGGCAGTTGCAGATCGCGAAGGTCTGTCCGTTTTCAAGAGTGGTGATCTGATGGACACAGCCGATATCCTCAACGTGCTGAATAAGCTCGTAGGCCTCGGCCTTGGTGACAGCCTTGCCTCTGCCGAGTCTGATGAACATATCCGCGGGGTGACCCATGAAGAGACAGAAGCCTTCGTCAAGGTCGCCTGCGCCCTCGTTCATGAGCTTGCGGACGCGGCGGCACTGGCAGGGAAGAACACAGAGGTGACCCTCGTTCTTCTCTATGTACATACTGACCTTTTCGTTGTCGATCTGCTGAGCCTCGGCGGGAATTGCGGACTCAACGGGGATAACACGCATGATGCCTGCGCCCATGGGGGTGTTCATGGCGTGCTCCACCTGACTGTCGGTGGCGTGCTGCTCAAAGGCGTATGCGATTTCGGGGTGAGCTCTGCAGAACTTTTCGTTCAGCAGCAGGAACTCGAACACACCGGGGGTGTAAAGAGGCTGGAGATAAATCTCAAAGTTGGTCTTGGGAATGGTTACCTGCACCAGCAGACCGATTTCGGTGAGCTCATGCAGAAGGTCGCGGGTCTGTGCCAGGGACATTTTTGCGCGTCTTGCGATGTTGCGCAGGAAGTTGATTTTCAGAACTCCCTTGATTGCCATGAGAACTGCAATCTGGTTGTCGGTCATCCACTTCTCGAACACCCTGTACTCTGCACAGTCAGGTGTGATTTTGTAGTGACCGTCACTGATTTTCTCACATAGCTTAATCAGATTTTGTCTTGCTTCCATAAGATTTTTCCTCCTGTTTTATTTTCCGTTTTATGACATGCTTTATTTGCTTTGCTGCTTGATGCGGATAAGCTGCCACACATTGTTTACATTTTATCACAATTCAAAATCTGTCGCAATAGCGTTTTTTGTATATAATCCCCTGGGAAACGTGTATAAACAAAGCGCCGCGCAACAAAGCGGTTGAAAAAATCGGGGTGCCATAATATAATATTTCCAACCTTGAAGCAGCAGTACACTCTGCCCTGCGAGGCATTCGGAATTTGAGTGAGGAAAAAATGCGAAAAACCATTGCTCTGATTGTTGCGGTAATCCTTTTGGCCACTGCGGCTCTGCTTCTGCTCAGACCTGAGCAAAGCAGTCAGCGGGAGCCCGAAAAGCTGGCCGACAGCCACAGGAAAATACCTGATGACTGGAACCGCGTCATCGCCTATGTTCCCCTTGATGACCGCACGGATAACATTGACAATGTAATATATACCGCCGAGGCTTCGGGTTATCGCGTGGTAATGCCCGGCAGCGAGCTTATCCACACCTGCCTTGACGGTCAGGAGGAAAACCCCGACGGAACGCAGTACGGCAACCGTGAGGCCCTGCTTGAATGGGTGAGGGACATGGACGAGCGGGGCTGCGACCTGTTTCTGCTGTCCCTTGACCAGCTTATGTCGGGCGGACTTGTAAATTCCCGCGCCGTCAGCGGAAGCCTGCCCCTTGAATTTGACGACGGCACGGTCATGAGCGAGACCGAGGCCTTTGACAGCTTCATTCTCGCGCTCGGTGAGGACGAGAACAACCGCGTTTATCTTTTTGACAGCGTAATGCGCCTTGCCTCCACCGTGGGCTATCAGAGGCTTGACTATGATGAGTACACTGCCCTCAGAGCCTACGGCAAGGTGGCGCGTCCCGAGCTTACGGGAGCTGAGCTGACGCTCCGGAGCATATTTGCCGCCTATCCCCTGAGTGCAGACGGAATTACTCCCGCGAAGGAGCTTGCGGGCGATGCTTCGTTGCAGAGCGTTCTCAGCGACGAGATGATTAAAAGCTATCTTGCCGCCCGTGAGCGCAAGCTTGAGCTGCTTGACCACGTTCTCAAGGCGCTGGAAAGCAAGGCGCAGTTTAAGCTGCTTGTGGGCATTGACGATTCCTCCAATACCCCCAGCATTCAGACAAACGAGCTGGCATATATTTCGGGCATCATGGGGGAAAACGCGGCGCTCATAGGCGGTCCCGACTGCCTTGCGCGTCTGCTGGTGGGCTGCATTGCCCAGGACGAATACGGCTGCGGCGTAAAGATTTGCGTGGAGTATATCGGCGGCTCGGAGGATTTGCCCTCATCGGATTATAACAGCTGCACCCTGAAGGAAACGGTTGACAGCCACATGAAGCTGTATAAGGCGGTTTACGCCGATGAGAATGAGGCGGAGCTTCAGGTCATCGTAATGACGAAGCCCGATGACGAAAGCCGCAGTGACGAATACTGCAAAACGCTTGTGGAAAAGCTTAATTACAACGCGGAAAACCACATTCCCACAATGCTCATCGAGGCAAGCAACAACGCCTACGGCAAAGCACTTGAGGAGGCGCTGCTGGAAAAGACTAACCTTGCGGGGCTTGTTGGCTTTTCGGGAAAGTACTATCAGGCAAACGTGGTGGGCGCGGGCTTCTCAATGGGTTACTCCCGCTATCTGTACCTGAGCTGCTGCAATGAAAAAAGCCCCGCCAGCCACGAGGCGCAGCTTCGCCAGCTTACGCTTTCGCTGGAAATGAGCTATGCCTACGCCATTGATTCAAGGGATCAGCTCAATGCTTTTGCCGACAGCCTCGGTCTTGACGGAAACAACCTTGTCTGCGGTGAAGGCGACAGGGAAAAAATTGAGGCGAAGCTGGAGGAGCTCATGGGCATTTACGGAGCGCCCATACTGGAAAATCTGAAAAACGGCGAGGTGCTCTGCGGACTTGAGCCTTGGGAAGCGCAGCAGGTTGAAGACGTGTCCGTGTCGGACTTTTATATGCCCTGGAGCAGAACCTTTGAGATTAGCTTCAGTATTGCCGCGGCATTGAAATAAGAGAAAAATAAAAAACGGTGCGGGATTCCACACAGGAATCCCGCACCGTTTCCGTTTTTGAAATCAGAGGTATCTGATGTAAAGGTATGCCATGGAGATTGCAATCACAATGATTGTTGCGGGAATCATGAGCCTGCAGTATCTGCCCCAGGAAACCTTGTAGCCGTTTTTGTTCAGCGTGGAGATGCCCACAACGTTTGCGGAGGCACCGATGGGAGTTGCGCTGCCGCCGATGTCGGTGCCGATGGCGAGAGACCATGCCAGGACGTGCAGGTCTGCGCCAGTTGTTGCGGCAAGGCTCTTTATTACGGGAATCATGGTTGCGGCAAAGGGAATGTTGTCGATGAGTGCGCTGGCGATTGCCGACAGCCACAGAATGATTGCGACAATGAGCATTACGTTGCCGCCGCTGATGCTGCCGATGAAGTCTGCGATAAGCTCAAGCACGCCCGTCTGCTCAAGACCGCCCACGGCGATGAAAAGACCGATGAAGAACAGCAGGGTTTTGTAGTCAACGTGCTTTATAATCTTGAGGGTGTATTTCGTACCTGAAAAGAAAGTGAGAAAGGCGACCAGAAGACCGATGGACGCAACGGTAAGACCGGTTCTTGCGTGGGTTACGAGAAGCACGATTGCGATGGCGAATATTACGCAGCTGTAGGCAAAGGCAAGCTTGTTGGTGATGACGCTTTTGGGCTGGACTGTCACGTCTGCGTGCACGGGAGAGCTGCTTTCTTTAATTTTTTTGCCGAAAACAAGGTAGAAGTAAAAAACGATGACCGCAAGGGATATGGCGGCAACAATACCCGTGTTTTCCATAAAGTCCATGAAGGAGTAGCCCAGAGAGGTGCCGATGATGATGTTGGGAGGGTCACCGCACATGGTTGCGCTGCCGCCCAGATTTGCGCAGAATATCTCCGCAAGTATGTAGGGTATGGGCTCAAAGCCCAGCATACGCGAAAGCTCGATGGTGACGGCGGCAAGGAAAAGAATGACGGTGATGCTGTCAATGAACATGGAGAGAAATGCGGATAGCAGCATGAAGCTTATGAAAATGGGCAGGGGCTTGTAGTTCACGGTTTTTGCGATGAGCATACACAGCCAGCGGAAGAAGCCTGCCTCCGCCATGCCCTCGACCATTACCATCATGCCCGCGATGAAGATGATGGTTTCCCAGTTGATGCCCGTTGAGGCTGCGCCCTCGGCACCCGGGCTGTACCAGAAGGAGCCCGTGAATATGCTGTGAAGGTTGAGGGTTTCCCGCATTGCGTCAAAGCTGTGCATGCCGATACCGAAAACGAGAATAAGCGTAAGCGCACCCGCCGCAAGCGTTACGATGTGGCGCTCGATCTTATCCACAACCATCAGGACAAACATGGCGAGAAATATTATGATTGCAAAGATTTGTGCCAGCATAAAGCCAACCTCCTCTTATGTAATGATGTTATTATTACAAAAATTCACAGGTTTTGCAAGTAAAAAGGAAGAAAAGGGCATTTGTTATTTAAAATACGGGGTTATATACACCTGTTTATGCAGAATTCTGCCTGTGTTAAATTCCGCCGAAAAACAGAACACCTGTGAGCAGGAACAAAAAGAGCTCGGGATTACAAATCCCGAGCTCTTTTTAACCGCTTTCAGTTGTTTGCGAGGATCCAGTAGTGGTTGCCGTATATGTCGGTGAGGCGGTAGGTGACGCGCACGTCGCTTGTGTCGATTTCAAGGTTTTCAAGGCTGAGCCCGCTCTTGGGAACGGTGAAGCTTGCGCCGAGAGTGTAGGAGGAGGAATAGCTTCCGTCGAGCTTGTAGTAATCGCAGAGAAGCTCGATTTTATCTCCTGCCTTGACCTTGATGTTGCCCTTTGCCTGAGCATCGGTTTCGCCCTCGGTGTACAGGGGATAAGCGCCGTTTATTATGCCGTTGGGGTGCTTGCTGTCAAAGATGACCTGAAGGTTGACGGGCACGCCGTTGAGAAGGGCGGGGATCCTGCCCACAGTTGTCCAGCTTCCGTCCTCCTCCTGAGTGTCGGAAACAAGATAATAGGCGCAGACGTTGCCGTTGAGGGTAAGCCATGTGCCGTCATATTCAAGCAGCAGGTCGTTGCCCAACCACTCAAATGTGTTGTCAAGACCCAGATCAATGTAGCCGTCGCCGTCATTGACGAAAACGTTCAGCTCAACGGTCTGGATAAGGCTCCATTCCGCGTCGGTGAGGTTGAGAACGCTTCTGCCGCCGGACATTGATGCCGTAATGCGTGCGGGGTTTATGTAGCTCTGCGCGATCTGACCTGCGCGGTCGGCAATCAGCTCCGTGTCAAGCCAGTCATACTGGGCAGGCATGCTGCGTCCCGAAAAGCTGCTGAGCAGAGTGATGATGGTTGCGGGGTCAAGACTGAAGCCGCCTGAGGAGGAGCCGCCGCCCAGGAAGCTGCCCAAAAGCACGTCAAGGGGCGAGGTGGAGCTGCCGTTGTTGCCGAGGTAGGTGTTGAGCAGTGTGCCGAGAAGGTCGCCGCCGAAAGAGGAGGGCGAGCTCTGGGAGGCGCTTGCCGTAATCTGTCCCGCGCACTCAAGGCTTGCAAAGGACTTGATGCACTTGGCGTATTCGGAGTCAATGCCTATATCCTCGTAGGAGGAGAGAGCGCTCTTGACGCTTCCCGTGCTTTCATAGGGGAAGAAAATGCTGACGCCGTAGCAGCGGCTGACGCTGGAGCGGTTGTATTTCACGCAGCCCTTGAGGGCGTTTGCAAGGTCCTTTGCCTCGTCCGTGCCTATGCGCAGGGCAAGGTCCACAAGGTCGACCTGATTGATTTTGTTCTGGGCAAACTGACGTGCGCCTGCGCGGGCGTTGGAGATGACGGTGTAGTCATCGGTCCTGAGCATATCGTTGACGGAGCTTGCGAAATCGCGGAAGGCTTTGGGAACCGTTCCGTCAAGCTCCGCAAGGTCAACGACGGAGAGCGTAATCGTGGAGTTTGGAGAGGAGGTTCGGGAGGAGGCGATGAAATCGTCAATGAGGGTTTTGGAAAGCTTGACCGTGGAGATCGAGGTGTTCTTTGAAAGCTCTGTTATCCAGTTGGTGTAGTACCAGCCGGTGCCGGGCTCGGATTCCTCGGAGGCCAGCAGATAGTCGGCGTAATCCTCGCAGACAAGGGCGGTTTCCAGAGTTGCCATGAGGCAGGCATCAAAGCCGATGATGTCAAATTTGCACTTTGCTGCCTTCAGGGCGGAGTCGATTTTGCTCAGCGTCATGGAGGACGTGGAGGGGTTCTTTTCGTCGTAGCCGTAGCCCGTTATGGAGCCGCCGCCGTGGTCCCAGAAGATGAGCATATTGCGGTCGGCGGGATAATTCTTGGTGCAGTATCTGATGAAATCCGTAAGGTTCTGGGGATTTGTCATGGCCGATGTGCCGAAGTCCTCCTCAACGCGAAGAAGACCGTCGTTCTGAACCTTGTAAATCTGGTTCTTTGTGCTGGACATGACGTTGTTCTGCCACTTCTTGCAGCCGCCGGTTTCGATGATGATGTTCACCTTGTCGGAAATTTCGGCGTTGAGCATTTCCTGCATGTCCTTGGTGGCCATGCCGTACTTGGACTCAAGGTCTGTGCCGCACATGTAAATCATGACGGTGACGGTGTCCTTGCCGCTGCCCACGGGAGTGTAGAATTTATCTCGCGCTGCGGAGGCAACCGTCAGGTCAAGCTGGGAGTCCGAGGAAAAGCTCTCCTGATTATAGGACGAGATGTCAACATTGCTGCTGTCGGAGTTGTCAAGGTCGGAATAAAGTCCGCCCATTGAGGAAAAAAGGTCGCCGCAGCTCTTGAAGAGGAATATGGCGACAACAACGAGGACAATTATTGTCAGAAGTGTTTTGGGACTGAGCTTGACGGGGATAGGGCGCTGTGCTCCCGAGGAAGAAGGGCGGCTGCTTTCCCGACCGCCTTCGCTGTGAGGTCCCGAGCCTACGGGACGTGAGCCCGTGTCTACACGGCGGCCCTTGCCCACATGGGCAGTGCCCTCGCCGGTTTTCTTTTCGCGGCTGTGAGGTCTCTGGTTTGGGTCCATGGCATTTCCCTCTTTTTCTTAATATTTGTGCTAATTATTATAGCGTAAAATTCCCCGGTGGGCAAATGTTTTGTTCATAAACCGTCATAAAAAACGAAACGTGCCGAAGAGAGTAATATAAGGTCTGTTTTTGTTGACAAAAATATGGCGGTATGAAATAATAAAATGATAGTAAGGAAAGGGGCGGCGCGGTAAACGAAGAGCTTCTTGCGGAAATAATGGATAATATGCGCAAGCGCCTTGAATAAAGCAGGCATAGGGAGAGCCACATGAGTATTACACACTACAAAAAACATGAGCACACATTCGGCTTCTGGCATATAGTGCGCGAGGCGCTTGCTGAACTTTCGGCAAGGCCCGAGCGCGAAAAGAAAACCGTCTCCGAAAAAGAGGCGGCAAACCGTGAGAAAAAGCCTGCCAAAAAAGAGAAAAAAGGCTTATGGCTGGTGTGGATCGTAATCTTACTCACTGTCGCGGCCATCGTAGCTGTCGCAGTTATTCCGGATAAATGGACAGATATCGTTGCAGTAAGCGCGGGCTATAATCACACCGTGGGACTCAGGTCGGACGGAACCGTGGTGGCAATCGGAGATAATCGCGACGGTCAGTGTGATGTTTCGTACTGGCCAGATATCGTTGCAGTAAGCGCAGGCAATAATCACACCGTCGGTCTCAGGTCTGACGGAACCGTGGTGGTGGTCGGAGATAATCGCTACGGTTCAGACTGGACAGATATTGTTGCCGTAAGCGCAGGCGAGCGTCACACCATCGGTCTCAGGTCTGACGGAACCGTGGTGGGAATCGTAGATGATTATGGAGATGATTATTACGAGCCGTGTCATACTTCGGACTGGACAGATATCGTTGCAGTAAGTGCAGGTTATGACCTCGCCCTTGGTCTCAGGTCTGACGGAACCGTGGTGGATGCCGGAGGTTTTATTTATGGCCGTATAGATGATGTTGCGGTGGTTTACTGCGATGCTTCGGACTGGACAGATATCATTGCAGTAAGTGTAGGTGGTAACCACGCAGTCGGTCTCAGGTCTGACGGAACTGTGGTGGCGGTCGGAGATAATGAGTATGGTCAGTGCAATGTGGACGGATATAAAGGGGAAGCTAAGCCCGAAGCGGACGACATCGGATAATACCGTTCAGGGAGACATGTAAACAAACGCACATAATGTTCAAAAACAAGAGCAAACTTCGCCTGCTCTTGTTTTTTTCTGAATTAAACTGTATAATAAAATGTCAAATTATACAACAACGCCGTCGGCACAGCCGTGCATGGAGGATTGCAATATGAACGAAGAAATCTTCAGAAAGAAAAGTCTCGAAAGGATCAAGTCTCCCGAAAGCCTCAACGACTACGTGCGGGTTTCAAACCCGGGCGTGTGGCTGCTGCTTGCGGCGGTAATTGTGCTGCTTGCGGGAGCGTGTATCTGGGGCATTTTCGGGCATATCGAAACCACCGCCGAGGCAGACATTCATGTAAAAAACGGCGAGGCCTTCTGCTATATTGCCGAAGAGGATATGCAATATGTTGAAGAGGGCATGGAGATAAAGTGCGGAGATGTCACGGGCACGGTGGCGGAGCTTGACCGCAAGGAAAACATTGTCATTGCAGACATTGAGCTTCCCGACGGTCATTATGACGCCGTTATCGTCATTGAAAGCATAAGGCCCGTTTCCTTTATCATGAATTGAGGTACGTCATGGCAGAAAAGATTAAACGGCCCGTCAGAAACGGCGTGGCAAGGGTGCCGGTGATCATGCAGCTTGAGGCTCTTGAATGCGGTGCCGCCTGCCTCACCATGATACTGGCCTATTATGAAAAATGGATACCGCTTGAGCAGATACGCTCCGACTGCGGCGTTTCCCGCGACGGCTCCAACGCCGTGAATGTGCTCAAGGCCGCAAGACATTACGGACTTGAGGCAAAGGGCTACCGCATGGAGCCTCAGGCGCTTAAGGAAAGCGGAAGCTTTCCCTGCATAGTCCACTGGGAGTTCAACCACTTTGTCGTCCTTAACGGCTTTAAGGGCAACAGGGTTTACTTAAACGATCCCGCAAAGGGCGCCTACACCGTTTCCATGGAGAAGTTTGACGAGTCCTTCACGGGCGTGTGTCTTACCTTTGAGCCCTCGGAGAGCTTTGAGCCCTCGGGAAAGCCCAAGAGCATGCTGTCCTTTGCGGCAAAGCGCCTCAAGGGAACGGGAACCGCTGTGGCGTTTACGGCGCTGACGGGCATAATTGCGGCGCTAATGGGCGTAATAAGCCCCGCCTTCTCCCGCGTTTTCCTTGACCGTCTGCTGACACATCAGAATCCCGACTGGGTTCTGCCCTTCCTGCTTCTGCTGGCTGCCTTCAATCTCGTGCAGATCGTTGTTTCGGCAATGCAGGCGGTTTACAGCCTGCGCATAAACGGCAAAATGGCGGCTGTGGGCAACGCCACATATATGTGGAAGGTGCTCCGTCTTCCCATGGAGTTTTTCTCACAGCGAATGGCGGGCGACATTCAAGGCCGCCAGAGCTCCAATGCGGGCATCGCCAACACGCTGATAAACACCTTTGCGCCGCTTCTGCTCAACGGCGTGATGATGATTTTCTATTTCGCGGTCATGCTGCGCTACAGCGGGCTTCTCACCCTTGTGGGCATTGCCTCGCTGACGATTAACGCCCTTGTTTCCACCTACATATCCAAAAAGCGCGTTAACATCACCCGCGTTGCCATGCGCGACAGCGCAAAGCTTTCCTCTGCAACCGTGGCGGGTATTCAGATGATTGAAACCATAAAAGCAAGCGGCGCGGAAAACGGCTACTTTGCCAAGTGGTCAGGCTATCAGGCAAGCGTGAACACCCAGCAGGTGAAGTTCCTGAAGCTCAACCAGTACCTCGGCATGATCCCCCAGTTTGTAAGCACCCTTGCAAACAGCGCCGTGCTGATTCTCGGCGTGTGGCTCACCATGCAGGGCAGATTTACCGTCGGCATGATCATGGCCTTCCAGGGCTTCCTCAGCTCCTTCATGCAGCCTGCGCTGACGCTTGTTTCCGCGGGACAGACTCTTCAGGAAATGCGCACCCAGATGGAGCGCGTTGACGACGTTATGGAATACCGCGAGGAACGTGTTTTTGCGGAGGACGGCAACTCGGAGGAGGAATACAGAAAGCTCAGCGGACGGGTTGAGCTTAAGAATGTCGGCTTCGGCTATTCGCCCCTTGCGAAGCCCATGATTAAGGGCTTTGAAATGAGCCTTGAGCCCGGCAGCTCCGTTGCCATCGTCGGTCCCTCGGGCAGCGGCAAATCCACCGTGTCCAAGCTGATTTCGGGACTTTACAGACAGTGGGAGGGCGAAATACTCTTTGACGGAAAGCCCCTTGAAGAAATCGAAAGCAGCGTCTTCCGCGGCTCACTTGCGGTTGTTGACCAGGACATCATTCTTTTTGAGGACACGATAGCAAACAACATCAAGATGTGGGACGAGAGCATTGAGGACTTTGAGATGATTCTTGCTGCCCGCGACGCACAGCTCCACGATGACATTATGCAGCGTCCCCTTGGCTATCAGCACAGGCTTGCAGAGGGCGGCAGGGACTTCTCGGGCGGTCAGCGGCAAAGACTTGAAATTGCCCGCGTGCTTGCCCAGGACCCCACCATCATCGTTCTCGATGAGGCAACCAGCGCCCTTGATGCCAAAACCGAGTATGCGGTTGTAAAAGCGATCCGCGACCGCGGCATAAGCTGCATTGTCATTGCCCACAGACTTTCCACCGTGCGCTCCTGCGATGAAATCATCGTCATGGATAAGGGCGTTATCTGCGACCGCGGCACCCATGAGGAGCTCATGGAAAACAGCGCGCTTTACCGCGAGCTTATCAGCGCAGAATAAGGGGGTGGACGTATGAGCTGGTTTGACGAACAGATTCGCTACCGCAGGGAAAAGGATAACGAAAGCTTTGCGGAAGCCATAGACTCCATTGCTGGCGCCGTCATGGGCAAGCGTCTTGCGGACGCCCTCGACGGCAGCGAAATTGCGCAGTCCGCAATAGATGAAATACTGAAATATTTCCACCACAAAGGTAAAAACGATGAGCTGCCGCCGCAGATTGACAGCATTGACGAGCAGCTTGAATACCGCATGCGTCCCTATGGCATCATGCGCCGCACGGTTTATCTCGACAAGGGCTGGTATAAGCACGCTGTGGGGCCAATGCTCGGCACGCTTAAAGAAAGCGGAAGCGCCGTTGCGCTTATTCCCGGAAAATTTTCAGGCTATACATATCTCGACCTGTCCACAGGCAAGAGAGTAAAGCTCAGCCGCAGAACCGAGGCCCTTATTGATGAGGAGGCGGTGTGCTTTTACAAGCCGCTGCCCCTGAAGTCCCTTACTATGAAGGATCTGCTTGTGTTCATGCTTCAGCAGCTGAGCGTTTCCGACATCGTGCTGTATGTGGGCATGATGGCTCTGACGGCAGCACTGGGTCTGCTTTCCCCGATGTTTACAAAATGGCTCTTCGGAAGCGTTCTTGAATCGGGCAGCACGCAGGTGCTGCTGGCGCTTGCGTGCTTCATGCTCTGCTTCTCTCTGTGCCAGCTTTGCCTGAGCGTGTTCCAATCCCTCGTGAACGCAAGAATGGGCATAAAGCAGGACATCGCGGTGCAGGCGGCGGTTATGAACCGCATAATGAGCCTGCCGCCGAAATTCTTCCGCGAATATTCCGCAGGCGAGCTTACGCAGCGCTCGGCATACGTGCAGTCCCTCTGCTCAACGCTTTTCAGCACGATAGGCACAACGGGACTTACCTCGCTGTTTTCGCTTATTTATATAGGTCAGATTTTCGCCTTTGCGCCGTCGCTGGTTGCTCCGTCGCTTATAATTACGCTTGCGACAATCGCGGTTTCGCTCACCACAACCTTCGCGCAGATGAAAATCACAAAGGAAAAGATGCTGCTTTCCTCAAAAACAAGCGGCATGACCTATTCCATGATAAGCGGCATTCAGAAGATAAAGCTGGCGGGCGCGGAAACGCGTATGTTCTCCCGCTGGGCAAAGCAGTACGCAAAGGAGGCGGCCCTTGAGTACAATCCGCCCATGTTTATAAAGCTCAGCGGAACGATAAATCTTGCGATAACTCTCATCGGAACGCTCGTTCTCTACTGGCTTGCCATAAAGAACAATGTTTCCGTTGCGGATTACTACGCCTTCAATGCCTCCTACGGCATGGTGTCGGGCGCCTTTGCCGCCTTTGCCTCCGTTGCGGTTTCCCTTGCAAATATAAAGCCCACGCTTGAAATGGCAAAGCCCATACTGGAGGCGGAGCCCGAGCTCAGCGAGGGCAGGGAAATCATCACAAATCTACGCGGCGGCATTGAAATAAGCAATCTTTCCTTCCGCTACGGAGAGGATATGCCCAACGTGATTGACAACCTTTCGCTGAAAATAAAGCCCGGCGAATATCTGGCGATCGTGGGCTCAACCGGCTGCGGCAAGAGCACGCTCATGCGTCTTCTTCTGGGCTTTGAAAAGGCGCAGAAGGGCAGCATCTACTATGACCGCAGGGATATTTCAAGGCTTGACCTCAAATCACTGCGCCGCAGAATCGGCGTTGTCATGCAGGACAGCAGACTGTTCCTCGGGGACATCTTCTCAAACATCACAATTTCCGCGCCCCTGCTCACTCTTGACGAGGCATGGGAGGCGGCGGAAATTGCGTCCGTTGCCGATGACATACGGAATATGCCCATGGGTATGCACACCCTCATTTCCGAAGGGCACGGAAGCATATCCGGCGGTCAGCGCCAGCGGCTTATGATTGCCCGCGCCGTTGCAGCGAAGCCGAAGATACTCATGTTTGACGAGGCGACAAGCGCCCTTGACAACGTGACGCAGAAAAAGGTTTCCGAGGCGATCGACAGCCTCAACTGCACCCGAATCGTAATCGCCCACCGCCTTTCCACAATCCGCCACTGCGACAGAATAATCGTGCTGGACGGCGGTCATATCGTGGAGGAAGGCAGCTACGAGGAGCTTATAGCTCAAAACGGCTTATTCGCGGAGCTTGTTGAGCGTCAGCGTCTTGACGTGGAGGTAAAAAAATAAAGCGCGGAAATTTCCGCTCTTTTAATGACTTGATTATGAGATGCATCTTTTTCTGTCTTTGCATATAATTATCCGGCAAAAGGAGAAAAAAGGCTGCTGTTTTTAAAGGAGGCTTTGCCATGACAGCTACAGAACAGTTCAAAGCGGATATATACACGGACTTTTACGGCAAGGTTCTGGGTTATCTGAAAAAGCAGCTTGGTGACCCCGAAACCGCCGAGGACATCGCCTCCGAGGTTTTCATCAAGGTTTATGAGAAGCTGGACAGCTTTGACGAAAGCAGGGCTTCGCTTTCCACATGGATTTTCACCATCACCCGCAATAAGCTTACGGACCACTTCCGCACCCGCAGGGTAATGAGCGAAATCCCCGAAACCTATGCCGACGAAAACGACATCGAGGAAAACTACTGCAATTCCGAAATGCTGGAAATCCTTGCCGACGCTCTGGAAACGCTTGAAGAGCGTGAGCGGGATCTGATCGTCATGCGCTATTATTTAAAGCTGACGCTGAAGGAAATTGCGGAGAGAATGGACATCTCCTATGCCTATGTGAAGGTGCTTCACAACAAGGCGCTTTCACAGCTTCGGAAATTTTTCTGAAAAATAATTAGCCATTGTGGGAAAATGCTCGTATAAAGATATGAATTTACGGAGGTGTTCGCCTTGGAGAATAAACTGAAAAGCATTTTTGAATATCAGCGCTTTGAAAATAACGGCAGACTTGCCCGAATGATAGCTGAAACGGAAGAAAGATACCTGGCGACAGAGCTCAGCGATGAAGAGCTGTTCTTTGTCAATGCCGCGGGAATTGCCGACATCGGTAATGACATAAGCAAAGAACAATAAAAGACAGCTTCGGGAAATGCCCGAAGCTGTCTTTTTAATTAGCTTATTGGAAGGGCTCAGTCAACAAGGGAATTGTTGAGGAAGCGGAAGAATACAAAGCACAGACCGCCGCCCAGAAGAATGTTCAGGATTGTGCCGAAGGCAATCTTGAACTCGTAAATGGGAATGTCGTAATCATAGCCGTAGTAGCCGAAGTTGGCGCTGCCGCCGCTGGAGAGAACGTTAATCATGATTATGAGTGCTGCGGCTGCAAATACAAGGGACTCAACCATGAAGAGAATTCTCAGGGTGCTGTTTTTTACGATGCCGCCCTTAAGCGCAAGAAATGCGGTGACAAGAATGGCAACGCTTGCAAGAATGATAAGGAGGACCATCCAGCCGGACAGGGAAAGGAAATTCTCGCCCATGCAGTCAAGAAGCTCATAGCCTGATGCTCCTTCGGAGGAACTGCCGTAGCCAAAGTAACTGACGGAAAGCTTGGCGCAGTTAAAGAGCAGGGCAAAGAAGGAAAGGATTGCAATACCTGCCATGTAGAAGAAGGGACGCTTTGAGGGATTGTTCCAGAGAGCGCCTATGTCAAAGGACCTGGGAGCGCGGGCATAGCCTGCGGGCTGCTTATAAACAGGCTGCTGATAGACGGGCTGCTGGTAAACGGGCTGCTGGGGAGCTTCGTTGACCTGCTGATAAACAGGCTGCTGGGGAGCTTCGTTGACCTGCTGGTAAACGGGCTGCTGAGGGGCTTCGGGTGCCTGCTGGTAAACGGGCTGCTGAGGAGCTTTGGGCTGCTCTATAACAGCGCCGCACTCAGGACAGAAACGGCTGTCGTCGGGAATGGGCTTGCCGCAGTTGGTGCAAAACATCGTGTCATTTCTCCTTAAAAATTTTTAAACAGTAAAGAAAAGGCTTGTGCGCCCTTAAGGTGTTTCGGGTAGCTGATAAGGGAGAATTGCCGTCTGCCTTCCGAAAACCGACTCAATAGCTGTGTTAGCAAGTATTATATCAAGTAATAAGACGGAAATCAACAGCTTTGCCCATGAATTACGCATAAATTGTCTTAAAAACACAAACTCGGCTCCGATTTCTTGACATTGGTATCAGTTCCTAATATAATGACGTTGAGCATTGGCGAAATCTGCCGTTTATTGCGAAATCGCTGCTTTCAAACGACATTTTTGCAGATGCCGATTTAAAAAACACAGGATGGTGAAACGAATGATTTGCCCAAATTGCAACAATGAATTGCAGGACGGCGTGGCCTTCTGCAAATATTGCGGAGCATCTCTTAAGGACTATAAGCCCGAAGCCGAAGAAAAAACGGTTATTATTCCCGATGAGACGGATGTTGTCGTTCCCGCAGAAGAGCCTGTATACGTTCCCGAAGAGGCACCTGAATACATTCCTGCAGAGGAAGCCGCATATATTCCTCCCGAGGAGCCTGCGTATATTCCTCCCGAGGAGCCTGCATATGCTGCCTATGAGGTGGCGAAGGATGAGGCTCCCAAGAAAAAAGGCAAGGCAGGAAAGGTTGTCGGCATCGTTGTCGGCGCACTGCTTCTGCTTGCCGCCATTGGCTTCGGCGTTTGGATGATGCTTCAGAAGAACGAGGCGGAGGATAAGCTTGAGGCCAAGGAAAAGAGCCTTCAGTCAATCCAGAGTGAGCTGGATTCCACAAAGGAAGAGCTTGCGAGCGCAATGGAGGAGCTGGAGGAATGCGGCGATTACGAAACCTATGTTGACGCGATCGACAGCATCTGCGAATTTGCAAACTACTCAAGCTGCGGCTACGCTTCCGATCTGTTCCATGTTGACCAGGGAATTATAGTCCTTGAAGAAGGCGATGACTATAAGACCATAACCCTTACGACCGCCTTTGAGGGCGGCGGTACCTATGACTGCTATGTTGACTACGGCACGGGCGCATACGCGGAGTTTGATGAAGATGAGTGGTCCGGCGACACCACAACCATTTCCGTTGTCCGCGACGATTACGATCTGGAAGATGGAGAAATCGGTGTTACCGTCATTAATTTTACCAACGATATCAACAACCAGTCCTTCAGCATTCTTGTCATCACCGTGAACTGATTGCGACTTAACCGCATAAACAGTAACATCACAACACCCGATTTGTATAATTACAAATCGGGTGCTTTTTGTCATTGAAGAGTGAATTGCGCGGTGGTATAATCAGGCGTATAAATCGCAAGGAAAGCTGCGGAGGAAAAATGGAGCTTCTGCTTGTTTTTATAATCTTCACCGTCTGCATGGCGGTGTCACTCATATTCGGCGTAACGATGCTGCTGCCGCTGGCGGCGGGCTTCGTTCTGTTTTCGCTGCTCTCTCTGCGGCGGGGCTTCAGCCTGCGGCAGATCATGGGCTTTGCAAGGAACAGCCTGAAGGATTCCTTCATCGTTGTGGGCATTCTTCTGCTTATCGGCTGCCTCACGGGAATGTGGCGCCTCAGCGGAACGGTGGCCTATTTCGTAACCCTGGGCGTTTCGGCAATTCCCCCGAGGGTTTTCATTCTGTCGGCCTTTCTGCTGTCGGCAGTAATGTCCTATGCCCTCGGCACCAGCTTCGGAGTGACCGCAACGGCGGGCGTCATTCTCATGAGCATCGCAAGGGCGGGCGGGGTAGATCCCGTGCTTGCCGCAGGCGCGATTATGTCAGGCGTGTATGTGGGCGACAGAGGCTCACCCGCGGCCTCAAGCGCAAACCTCGTTGCCGTGCTGACGCATACGGATATGCGGAAGAATGTGCGCTATATGCTCAGCAGCTCTCTCGTACCCTTCGGAATCTGCTGTGCGGCCTATGCGCTCATTTCTCTGGGTGCGCCCATGGAGAAGATCGACACGGGTATAACGGATATGCTGGGCGGCGAGTTTTCTCTCGTGTGGTACTGCCTCATTCCAGCCGTGCTCATGATAGTTCTGCCCTTCTGCAGCGTCAGCATAAAATGGTCCATGGCCGTGAGCCTCATAAGCTCCTTTGCCGTGGCGGTTTTTGTCCAGCAGGAGAGCTTTGCCTCATGCGCCAGAACAATGCTCGCGGGCTACACCGCAAAGAATGCAGAGCTTGCAGGAATGCTGTCCGGCGGCGGTGTTGTTTCGATGCTGGAGATTTGCGGTATCCTCATAATATCCTGCAGCTACGGAAGCATTTTTGAGGGCACCGGACTTCTGTCGGCGGTGAACGTAAAGGTAAACCGCGCCGCACAAAAAATCGGGCGCTTTCCCGTCATGCTTCTGCTGGGCGCGGGAGTTTCGGCGCTGTTCTGCAATCAGACCATAGGCGCCATAATGCAGAGCAATCTTTCCGCCGAGCTTTACGGCGGAGAGGAAAACAGCGACAAGATGATCGACATGGAAAACAGCGTTATACTTGAGGCGGGGCTTGTGCCCTGGTGCATTGCCTGCTCGGTGCCGCTTGCCATGCTGGGAGTGGGCGCGGAAGCGGTTCCCCTTGCCTTCTATCTGTGGCTTGTGCCGCTGTGGTGGCTAATAAGAAGAAAAACAAAAAAACCTTTGTTATGATGTATGGACGGAAAAGCTCCGTTCGAAGCCTATTTCTCCCTATGTGAGAGCGCCCAAGGCGCTCTCTTTTTGTCAGACCGTTTATCCGCTTCAATTAATTTATGCGGACATGGTGCAGCTCAGCCTCCGCATGTAATATATAACTCAGCTTGCGGAAACGCTTACAGCTTTTTCCACTCTTCCTCGCTCATGCGCCACTGCGGAGCAAGGTTGTAGAGAGATTCGGCACGGCGGCGCACCACCTGCTTGAGATTGAAATTACCCTTGCGCTTGCACCACTCATAAGTGGTGTAATAGGCAATGTCAACACCGAGAGGAGCCAGCACCTCGGGAGCCTCTGTGCTGAGCATAACTCCCGCCTTCTGCGCGTTCTTTGTCATCTGCGTAAACCATTCGTCCACGGTGTGAACGGTGTCCATAACGTCAAGCTCGCCCATAAGCTCAAGGCGCAGAAGAGTTCCCGTCATTTCCGGACCGAATTTCATGGCAACCGCAAGATAGCGGCAGCAGAGAATCCACATACGCTCAAAGTCACTCTCAGCGGCGATAAAATCGCCGAAGAAGTCATCGCGGTCAAGGCGCACATCGGCAAGAATTTTATCGATAATCTCCTTTTTTCCCGCAAAGGTCAGATAAAAGGTGGAGCGTGCAATCCCCGCCTCCTTGCAGATATCGTTGACGGATACGTTCTCATAGCCCCGTTCTCTGAAAAGCTTTACTGCTGCGTCAATTATGATTTTTGTGTTTTTTGAGCCCGCTTCTGCCATAAAATCACCCCTCGGACATGCTGTCCATATTTTATGGACATTATATTATTTTTTTCTGCTTTTGTCAAACACATCATCAGGTTAAGTCATTAAAAATACTACGGTTTTTTTGTGAATTATTTAGAAATGAGTTAGCCGTAATTGAATTTAAACCGTTAATTTATTATCATTATTTTATATTTATCTAATATCTTCTTCGGAGATGATTCTATGGGCGAGTGGAAGAAAACATGGTGCAATCTCTGCGCCGTCACCTGCGGTCTTGAGCTGGAGGTTGAGGGCGGCAAAATTGTCAATGTACGTCCCGACCCGGACAGTCCCCGCAGCAGCGGCTACTGCTGCCGCAAGGGCAGAACGGCAAAATATTTCGTAGACCACGGCGACAGAGTTCTCTATCCCCGCAAGAAAATCGGCGACCGCTACGAGCGCATTTCATGGGAGCAGGCATATAGGGAAATTGCAGAAAAGGCAAACAAAATCCTTGCCGAGCACGGACCGCGCTCCTTCGCCGTGATCGGCGCGGGAACCGCAGCCGTGCAGACCCCCTCCGCAACGGCGGCACCTCTGCTTTCTGCTGCGGGCAGCCAGTATATCTTCAACCCCATCGGAGTTGAGTTTATGGGGGACTGGTGGAGTCACGGCAGGATCCTCGGCGACCAGTGTCATTTTCTTGAGGCTGACGAGCGCAACGCCGAGGTTATGATTTACTGGGGCTCCAACGCCTATGTTTCCCACCAGATGCCGAATGCAAAGCGCATCTGCCGCGAGTTTTCCGAGGATCCCGACAAGCTTGCCATTGTCATTGACCCCCGACTTTCCGAAACCGCACGCATGGCGGATATGCACATCATGCCCGCCCTGGGCTCCGACGCTCTGCTGCTGCGCGCGCTGATTGCACTCATACTCGAAAAGGGCTGGGAGGATAAGGACTACATAGCAAAGCACACTATCGGCTGGGACAAGACGAAAAAGTGGTTTGAAAACCTTGACATTGACAAGTGTCTGCGGGTTTGCGGAGTACCACGTCAGCAGCTTGAAGAATTTGCAAAAATCCTCACCACGAAAAAGTGGGGAATGCACAGGGACCTCGGTCTGTTCTTTAACCGCCATTCAACACTCAGCAGTTATCTCTGCCTGATTCTCATGATTGTCTGCGGCATGATGCTTGTAAAGGGCGGCAACGTTCCTCCCGAAAGGGTCATCTCCCTCGGGGGAAGTGATGAGCTTGACCCGAAGACCTGGCGCACGCCAAACACAAACCGTTTCCCCGTTATGAGAGTATTCCCCGAGGGTGTCATTCCCGATGAAATTCTCTGCGATAACGAGGACAGAATACGCTTTGCCATAACCTCCCTCAGCAATCCGCTGCGCGGTTATCCCGATTCTCAGAAAATGGAGGAGGCTCTGCGCTCTCTCGAGCTTCTGGTTGCCATAGACTGCGTTGAATCCGAAACGGCACAGATCGCGGACTACGTTCTGCCCTCCACCACCGCCTTTGAATGCGGCGGCGGCTTCAACATCTTCACTCTTAACTATCCCGAAGTTGTTTTCGGCTGCCGAAAACAGATAGTAAAGCCTCTCGGCGAAGCAAAAGAGGACTCCATGATATTCGCCGAGCTTGCGCAGGCAATGGGACTGGTTCCCGCTCTGCCGCAATGGCTGTACAGAGCCGCAGAGGACGCCGTTCTTACGGGCGACAGAATGAAGTACTTTATAAAGTTCGGCGCATGGCTTGCCATGGGCAATCTCAAATACTTTGACCTTGCGCCCGTTATCATTGCGCTGACTTTAGGCAAGGCAATGGGCTCTGCAGACCGTGCGCTTACCTGGGGCGGTCTTCTTCTCAGTCCTCTGCCGAAGAACGCGATCATGACTGTTGACGCGGACAAAAAGAAGTATCCCGTACTCTCCCGTATGCCGATCCTCTCCGATCTCTGCAAAATGGACGCCGCCTTCAAGCTTGTGGACGACCACCCCGAAGGCGCGGTCATCGCACGAAGCGATGAGGAGCATCTCATGCAGCGGCACATAAAGCACCGCGACGGCAAGCTCCATCTCTGGTGTCCCGAGATTGACGAATACACAAAGCGCATCACTCCCGAAGCGGAGGAAAAAGAGCTTCAGCTCGCTGACGGCTGCAATATGATATTGTCCGCAGGGCGCCATTCCGACGCAGGCGTAAATGCTGCAATGCGAAACACACGCACCTTCAGATACCGTCAGCCCTACGCCCTTGCGGTGAACCCTCAGGACGCGGAGGAAATGGACATTGCCGACGGTGAGACCGTGATGCTCTCAACAAGCAAGGGCAGTATTGAAATTCCAGTTGAATATACATGGCAGACCTCCCGGGGCTACTGCCTCATGCCCCACTATTTCGGTCTGAAATTTGAAGGCAAAACCTACGGAATGCACGTCAATTTTCTCACCGATCACAAGGATATTGACGAGCTTACGGGCAACGCCCGCTGGCGATATACGCCGTGCAGGGTAGAAAAAATCAAAGCATAAAACACAGTTATCAATTTATTTGGAGGAATATATATGGGCGTTTGGAAAAAGACCCAATGCAACTTCTGCGGTCTGAGCTGCGGCTTGGAAATGGAAGTTGAAAACAACAAAATCGTCAGCGTCCGTCCCGACCCTGACAGTCCCCGCACCCGCGGCTACTGCTGCCGCAAGGGCAGAAGTGCAAAATACTTCACCGACCACAGTGACAGACTTCAGTATCCCAAAAAGCGCGTAGGCGATCACTATGAGCAGATTTCCTGGGAGCAGGCATACAAGGAGATCGCCGAAAAGGCAAACAAAATCATAGCCGAGCACGGTCCCCGCAGTTTTTCATTTCTGGGCGGCTGTCTGGGCTCGGTGCAGACGCCCTACGCCTGCGGCAAGGCGCTGGTTTCGGGTGTCGGCAGCCAGTATCTCTTTAATCCCATCGGCATTGAGTTCATGGGCAACTGGTGGGCCCACGGCAAAATTCTCGGCGACCAGATGCACTTCCTTGAGCCCGACGACAAGGAATCCGAGGTCGTAGTCTACTGGGGCTCAAACTCCTACGTTTCCCATCAGATTCCCGACGCAAGAAAGGTCTGCCGCGAATTTTCCGAGGAATCGGAGAAAATGGTAATCGTCGTTGACCCCCGTCTTTCCGAAACCGCAAGAATGTCGGATATGCACATCATGCTGAAGCCCGGCACCGATTCCCTTTATCTTCAGGCGCTTATTGCTCTCATTCTTGAAAATGGCTGGGAAGCAAAGGATTACATAGCAAAGTACGTTGCCGACTTCGACAAGGCAAAGAAATGGTTTGAAAACGTTGACATCGACAAAAACCTTGAGCTCTGCGGTGTTCCCAGGGCGCAGACCGAGGCATTTGCAAAGGTTCTCACCACCAAAAAATGGGGCATGCATCAGGATCTGGGCATCTTCTTCGGACGTCACAGCACTCTGGGAAGCTACCTTCTCATTCTCCTCACCGTCATCTGCGGCATGGCGCTTGTTCCCGGCGGAAGCATCGTTCCCGAATGTGTCATTGACCGCGGCGACACCATTGACGAGCACAGCCCTAAAACCTGGCGCGGTCCCGTCACCAACCGCTTCCCTGTTATGAACGTTTTCCCCGTGGGCATTATCCCCGACGAAATTCTCGGCAATAACGAGGACAGAATACGCATCATGTTTACCTCCATGGGCAATCCCCTGCGCAGCTATCCCGACAGCAACAAGATGAAGCAGGCCCTTGAGCATCTTGAGCTTCTGGTTGCCATCGACCACTGCGAGACCGAGGTCACACGCATCGCCGACTACGTGCTTCCCGGTATGAATGCCTACGAGGGCGGCGGTGACATGAACGCCTTTACCCTGAACTACCCCGAGATCGTCTTCCAGTCACGCAAACAGGTGATAAAGCCCGTGGGCGACATCAAGGAGGACGCGCTGATCGTTGCAGAGCTTGTGGAGGCCATGGATCTTATCCCCAAGCTGCCTCAGTATCTTTACAAGGCGGCAGAGGAAGCCGTGCTCACGGGCGACAGAATAAAGTACTTTGAAAAGGTCTTGTTCTGGACTGCCTGCGGTCACCTCAAATACTTTGACCAGCTTGCAGCGGTTATTGCTCTTACTCTGGGCAAGGCCTACGGCAGCGCTGCCCGCGCGATCTCCTGGGCGGGTATGCTCACAAGCCCCATCTGCGGCAAGGGTCTTGTCACCGCAAAGTATGATAAGTCAAAGCACCCCATACTCTCCCGTCTGCCCATGTTCAAGGACTGGTGCGAGATGGACGCAGCCTTCAAGCTTGTTGATGACCATCCCGAAGGCGCGATCATCGGCTACGCGAAGCCCGAGGAAATGCTGAAGCGCCACATCGCCCACAAGGACAAAAAGTTCCATCTGTGGTGCGAGGAGATTGACGGATTCCTGAAGAACATCACTCCCGAAGCGGAAGCAGAGGAGCTCATTCTCAAGGACGGCTGCAACTTCATTCTCTCCGCGGGACGCCACTCTGAAGACGGCATGAACGCAACCATGAGAAACCCCGCCACCTTCAAGTTCCGTCAGCCCTACACTCTTGCCATGAATCCCGAGGACGCAGAGGCAATGGGCTTTGCAAACGGTCAGATGGTAAAGGTTTCCACCAAAGCGGGAGAGCTGGAAATTCCCGTGGAATACACCTGGCAGACCGCCAGAGGCTACGTCATGATCCCTCATCATTTCGGCTACACCTTCATGGGCAAAAAGCTTGGCGAGCACGTCAACGTTCTCACCAGCCACAAGGATCTGGATGTCCTCACGGGCAACCCCACATGGCGCTACACACCCTGCCGCGTTGAAGCGATTTAAGGAGGTACAGACATGATAAACATCATTCTTAACGGAAAAGAAATTGCCGTGGAGGAGGGCATCACCGTTCTCGATGCCGCCAAAGCCAACGGCGTATATATCCCCACTCTCTGCGCCTATGAGGGCATGAAGCCCAAGGCGGCATGCAGACTCTGCATCGTCAGCATCGAGGGTGAGGAAGGGGAAAAGCTGGCCTGCGCCACAAAGGTTAAGGAGGGCATGGTAATCACCGCCGACAGCGACGAGCTCTTTGCAAAGCGCAAGGAAACCGTGCAGGAAATGTTCCGCCAGCACACCGTCGATTGCCACCACTGCCTGCGCATAGGCTCCACCAAGGCCAAGGATTTTGACCCCAATTTCTGCAAGGACTGCTACTTCTGCGACTGCGTTCGCGACGGCTTCTGCGAGCTTCAGGCAAAGGCGCTGGAGTTCGGCATTGACGAGCTTCCCTTTGAGATCCGCGAGCACGACTTTGCCATCGACGACTCCACGGGCAGCGTTATCCGCAATCCCAACAAGTGCATAAAGTGCCGCCGCTGCACCGACGTCTGCAAGGCTCAGGGCGTGGGTATTCTCGGACTCATAAAGACCGAAAACGGTCAGACCGTGGGCGCAAAGAACTCCCTTATGGCTGACGGCTGTATCCGCTGCGGACGCTGTGTAAGCGTTTGCCCCACGGGTGCGCTGTTCATGAAGGAGCACAAGGACGAGGAGATCTACTTTGCCCATCAGTACGGCACCGAGACTGCGGCTCTGGTCTGCGCCTGCGTGCTGAGAGAGCTGGAGGAGCTTTTCAATGCTCCCAAGGGCAGCTTCACTCTGGAGCAGGTTGTTGACGGGCTTAAGAAAATCGGCATTGACAAGGTCTATGACCCTGCCGCCGCCATGCACCTTGCAGGTCACCGCGCCTCCGAAAAGCTGGACGAAATGCTGGGCAGGGGCTGCGTCATCATCACCCGCGACTACGCGGCGAAGAGCTTTCTCATGAAGAACTTCCCCGAGCTCAAGGACAGCTTCCTCTTCTATGACAGTCCCCAGCAGATATTCAGTGAAATTGTCAAGGGAAGCAATCCCGAGGCAAAGCTTTACAGCATCAACAGCTGCAACTCCTTCGGTGCAGAGGCTTATGAAACAGGCAACGCCGACTACTTCATCAACACGAGGGAGCTTTACCGCATCTTCCTGCGCACCGGCGTAAATCCCGCTCTGCGCAAGGGCGTTTCCCCCGACAAGCTCTGCGATTATGAGCGCTGTGACCGTTACAATGAGCTGTTCCACAACGGCGGCTGGAGTCTTACGGGCGAGGCGGAGGAGCTTGTCTTCACCGAAAAGGGCAGGGCGTACAAGGCACTTATCTGCCACAATCTCGGTCAGGTGAAAAAGGCCGTTAAAAATATGAATAAATACGACATCATCAAGGTCGTAGGTTAAGAAAGGAAAACAACTATGAGCGAAAATATCATTTACTGCTACTCCGGCTCCGGCAACTGTCTTGACATGGCAAAGAAAATCGCCGCTGAGCTTGGCGACACCGACATCTGCCTCATGCGTTCCGCACCCGAGATCACCGATGCCACCGGATATAAGCGCGTCGGCTTCATTGCACCCTGCTACGGCGGCGGTCTTCCCGGCGGCGTTGAGGACCATATTAAGTCTATAAAAATCAATCCCTCCTCCTATAAATTCGGCGTAATTCAGTACGCCGGCTACAAGGGCTGCGGTCTGCACAAGATCGACAAAATCGTAGGCCTTGACTACTGGACGGGAATGTCCAACCATTGCTCTGCGATCTGGCTCATGCCTCACTATCTCACCATGCCTCCCACATCTCTGAAGGCTGCACAGGAGCGCAGCGATAAGACCGCAAAGTATATTGCCGCCTGCGTAAAAGCCAAGGTCGTCAAGGACAAAAAGCCTCCCAGAAACGGTATCTTTGCTCTTGAAAGCAAGGCCATGGAAGACCTCAACAAGAAAATCAATGCCGCCATGAACGTAAACGGCAAGTGCATAGGCTGCGGTCAGTGCGCAAAGCTCTGTCCCAAGGGCAACATTAAAATCGTTGACGGCAAGGCAGTGATCGGTACCGACTGTATAGGCTGCATGGCCTGTGTTGAATACTGCCCCAATGAAGCAATAAATGTAGGTAAGATCACCGTCAAGCGTGCACGCTTCCACAACGCAAACGTAACGGCCTCCGACCTTATGGAAAAAGTCATTCACATCGACTGATAACCTAAGCAAGAACTCCGAGTTTTGCAGCCTAAAGCACAAGCCATGGCTGCAAAACCGGGGCATAACGGGAAACCGTTATACCTTCACGTTATAGCGGGCAAAAAACACACCGACTTCGTTTGTATGTGTGCCTTTTTCGCTGTGAACGCGTTGTTTTTTTCCTCGAAATATATCTCCATTATTCCTTCGGAAAAACGCCTTTTCACAACGGAAAATTCTTCACATACAATACTCGCAGGTATGTTTTCTGGCCGCATTGAAAAGGAGTAATTATGAAACGCGATAAACTCAGGCGTCTTATATTCATGGCGCTGTGCTGCGATTTAGGGCTTTTCGCAAAAAAGCTCATTGTTCCCGCAGCAAATATCCTTACCGATTCCCTGCACATTCCCGGCGGCATAGGCACGGGCTTTTCCCTCATGTTCATTGTTGTTGCGGCGGTATTCGTACCGCGCTTCGGCGCAGCCACCCTCATGGGCGTTGTGCAGAGCGGCATTGCTCTGTGCATGGGTACCGTGGGCAGCATGGGCGCACTTGCACCCGTGGGCTATATTATGCCCGCGCTTGTCATTGACTGCGTGCTGTTTTCCGTCCGCAGACTCAAGTTCGGCAGAGCCGAAGGTCTGGTGATTGCAAATGCGGCCGCCTCTGTCACGGCGTGCCTTGCGGCAAACATGATTGTCTTCAATCTGCACGGTATCGTGCTTGCGCTGTACCTCTGCGTATCCCTCACAACCGGTGCGGTATGCGGTGTTCTCGCAGGCTGCGCTGCCGCAAAGCTTGAGCCCGTATTCGGAAAGGAAGATTTCTTTGAAAAAAAGCATTCTCATAAGCATAGCGGCGCTTATACTGCTGACGGCAGTGCTTGCCGCAGTGCATCTGACAACGCGCACGCCTGACGCTGAGGGCGAAATTCTCGTCGACGGCGAGCCTGTTGTCATTGCCGATTTACAGCTTGAGTCCGTTACGGGCAATATAGTCAACGGCAAAGGCGAAGAAAAGCAAATCAACGCACTTGGTGTCTCTCTTTCCGAAGTCTGCGGCAGTGATTTTAAAACGGTCACACTTACGGCATCGGACGAATACAGTGCCGTTGTAAGCATGGGCGAAATTGAAAACGCATATCTTATACTCTCGGACGACGGCACTCTTCAGCTTATCGTTTTCGGTGACGTAAACGCAAAGCGCGACGTGAAAAATGTTGTGAGGATAGATACAGAATGAAACGGAAACACGAAAAAATCTCAGCCATAATTCTTGCAGGCGGCCAATCCTCCCGCATGGGAAAGTGCAAGGCCGAGCTTGACTGGAACGGTAAAACGCTTCTGGAGCATCAGGTGAGCAAGCTGCGCGCGCTGGGAATAACCGACATTATTATTTCGGGCTATCCAAAGCCCCTTGCGTGTACCCGTTTTGTCCCGGACAAGTATCTGCTCAAGGGCCCGCTCGGCGGCATTCACGCAGGACTTCTTGCCGCAGAAAACTCACATTGCCTTGTGATGAGCATTGACACGCCACTTGTGCCGTCTGAAGCCCTCTCAGCGCTCATACAGACCCATTTAAACAGCAGCAGCAACATCACCGTCCTGGCGCACGGAAACGAGATAGAGCCGCTCATGGCCGTTTACGAGCGCTGGCTCAGCGGCATCGCGGAACAGATTCTTCAAAGCGACAGCACCTCGGTGAGAGTTCTGTTCAGGCGTGCCGGCTTCGGAGTGTTCCGCTACAAAGGCGACGAAGCGCTTCTGTGCGACTGCAACACGCAGGAGGACTATGAGGCGGCTATGGCACTCCTCGGAGCAGAATAAAACAGCATAAGACATGAAAGAAAGGACACGCAGGTGTCCTTTCTTTTTTGCCTTGAAGCAGGTCATTGATTTTAAGCGGCTTTTGTTTTATATTATTTTTAAAGACTGTTATGTTAAAAAACACGGAGGGATAGGAATGCTGAAGCTTTTTCTGACGGGCGACAACCACATCGGCCTTAAATACGCAAGCCACGAAAAAGCCGCTCTGCTCTGCAAAAAGCGCATTGAGGCTTTTCGGGATATGGTGCGTGCCGCCAACAATGAGGGCTGCGGACTTTTCGTCATCGCAGGCGACTTGTTTGAAAACACCTACGGCATTGCAAAGCGGGATATAAGCCGGCTTCTCGATATGCTGTCCTGCTTCAGAGGCACCGTTATCGTGCTTCCCGGTAACCATGACTATTATGACAAAGAATCTAAGCTTTGGCAGTATTTCAGAGAGCTTCTCCAGGACCGCGACAACATCTTGCTGCTTACGGAGTACAGACCCTATGAGCTCACGGTGGGCGATGCGGAGCTTGTGGTGTATCCTGCGCTCTGCACCTCGCTTCATTCCGCGGCAGGCGAGAACAATCTTGGCTGGATAAAAAACGAAAGCATTGTTCCCGACGGTGTATTCCGCATCGGCATTGCTCACGGCGCGGTTGAGGGCGAAACCATCGACAGCGAGGGTGTCTACTTCCTTATGAAGCGCAGCGAGCTCGAGAGCATTCCCCTTGACCTGTGGCTCATAGGTCACACCCACGTACCATTTCCCCGCGACCTTCGCGAAGATGAATACAGCACGGGCGAGCGCATCTTCAACGCAGGCACACATGTTCAGACCGACGTTTCCTGCGGCACCGACGGGCAGTGCTTCATCATCGAGCTTGACAGCGATAAAAACGTCCGCGCAAAGAAGCTGACTTCGGGCAATCTGCGCTTTTACCGTATGAGCATCAGCGTTTCCGACGGTGAGCTTGAGGAAAAGCTCAGCTCTGCGCTGAAGGATCTGGGCCCCGACTCCGTTGTTGACATTATTCTGTCGGGCGCTGTTTCCGAGGCGGAATACGACAGCCGCAGGGAGATTATCGAAAGGGCGCTTTCGGGCTTCATCGAGGGTACATACAGCGATTACGGACTCAGCAGGCTCATTTCAAAGGAGCTTATTGATTCCGAGTTCCCCGAAACCTCCTTTTCCGCAGCGCTGCTCACCGCCTTGCTTGATGAGCCCAAGGAGGCTCAGCTTGCCTACGAGCTTCTGAAATCCATGAAGGAGGGCAAATGATATGCTGCTGAAAAACATATCCTGCACACAGTTTGCGGGCATACGCGACAGAAGCGTTTCCCTCAGCGAAGGCATGAACGTCATTTACGGCAAGAACGAAAGCGGCAAAAGCTCCCTTGTAAATCTCATTTCCCGCACACTTTTTCAGAGCGCCCGCCTTGACCGCAGAAGCGACAAAGCCTTTTTTGACCTTTATTTCCCCGCCGGTAAAAAAGGAAGCAGCTTTGCTGCGGATTTTGCCGACGGCAAGCTTTCCCTTGAAACCGAAAACGGCACCTACGTAATCACAAAGGAATGGGGCAGCGAGCCCCGCTGCCTGCTTTCCTCCCCCGACGGAGTGATCCGCGACCAGAAGGCCATTGACGAGGCGCTGCGGGAGCTGCTCATATACGGCGAGGGCGTTTATTCCGAAATGCTCCTTTCCTCACAGCGCAGCTCCGACAGCTCTCTGAAAGCCATACTTGACGCAACGGCGAAAACCAATGGGAAGCAGGAGCTTACCGATGCGCTTTCCGCGGCCTTTGCGGAAAGCGGCGGCGTTTCAGTCGATGCCGTGGAGCAGGCGGTAAACGCGAAAATCCAGGAGCTTGCGGGCAAGCACTGGGACGAAGCTCGCAGCGCACCCGTAAAGAAATCGGGGCGCTGGACAAAGGAGCTCGGCGAGGTGCTTAAAGCCTTTTACGCCCTTGAGGACGCGGAGGCCGTGCTGTCGGAAATTTCCCGTCTTGAAGATGAAGCAGGCAAAGCCGCGTCCGCATACGCGGAGGCAGATAATAATGCGAACGAGGCCGAAGCCGCATTCGGTGCCTTTAACAGTTTCGCAAGCCGCCTTGCCCTTCTCCGTGAGCGCAGCAATACCGCCAAAAGACTTTCCGACGACCTCAAAAGATATAAATCCGCTCTGGAGACATGGCCCTCCGCCGAAGTACTTGAGAGCGCAAAGGAGCTTCAGCTTGAAAAGCAGAACCGTGCACTTCTCGACAAGTACGGGGCGGCGGAGAGCATTGCCCGTGAGCTCAGCGCCGCCGAAGAGACGGTACGCGACAGAGCATGTCCCGAAAAAGCCGAAATCACCGCCGTCAAAAAGGCACTGGGCGAAATCGGCAGGCTGAAAAACAGCCTTTGCGGAATGAATCTGAACGCGCTCATAAAAATGCAGGGCGAAAACAGCATTGAGATAAGATCTCTCACATCGGACAGGCTTCTTGACGCTTCGGCGGCAAACGTGGCAATCACCGAGGCCGTCAGCATCGTAATTCCCGACGTCATGGAAATGGTGCTTTCCCCCGCCGACGTTGACGTCAGCAAAACCGAAACGGAAATTGCCATGAAAAACGCCCTTGTCAGCGAAATCCTCGGCAGATACGGGGTTGACAGTCCCGAGGCTCTTGAGGAGCTTGAAAAGAGCATCTCCGACGCAAAGAGCAGGGCTGAAAATCTCAGCGCAAAGCTGGACGTAGTTCTGGACGGAGAAGAGCTTGACGCTCTCATTTCGGCGGCAGATGCCATTGAAAAGGCACCGCGCCAGACCGCCGAAATAGAAAAGGATATTTCCGCACTCTGCGGAAATTCCGACCTTGCGGGCTTCATTGCCAAAGCCGAAGCCCTTCTCGAAAGCTATATAAGAGAACACACAAGCGAAAATGCTCTGCGCGGTAAAATTTCCGACACGGCGGCGGAGCTTGAAAAGGCTGAAGGGGCGCTGCGCGGTGCAGATGATATTCCTCCCGAGTATATGAGCATCGCAGACCCCGACGGCTATCTTGAAGAGCTGAATCGCCGTGCCGACAGCGCGAGCGAGCTTCGCGAAAGCGCGCTCACAAAAAAGGTTTCCGCAGAAAGCAGACTTGAAAGCTACAAGGAAAATCTTTCGGGTGACCCTGCGGAAGAGGCGGAAAAAGCCCGCCGTGCCTTTGAAGCTCAGAAGACGCTTCTCGGTCATTGGCGGCACATCGCCCAGGTGCTTGCAGAGCAGAAGCTCCGCCTCCAAAGCGACCCCATGAGCGACATTGCGGAAAGCTTCACCCGCTATCTCGGCATAATATCCGGCGGCAAAGTCGCTTCCGAATTTACCGAGTCCGGCAGGCTGAACATGAATGTTTACAGCGGCGAACGCCTGCTTGACTATGACAGGCTCTCCGAGGGCACAAAGGAAACCGTTTCCCTTGCTTTCAGACTTGCGGTGCTTGACCATCTGTTCCCAAAGGGCGGAGGCATCATTGTTTTTGACGACCCGCTTACCGACATGGATTCGGAACGTGCGGAGCAGTCCATAAGGCTGATTAAAGATGCCGCCCAACGCCATCAGGTCATATTCCTCACCTGTCGGGAGGAATATCTTCAGACCCTCGGCGGAGAGCACACTGCGGTTTTTCAGCACCGGGCAGACCCATGATATACTATGAGAATCCGGCATCTTGTCCAGAACGTGAAAGGAGTTTTTCAAATGGATTATTTTTCTTTCGGCACGGGCGAAAGAGCTTTTATCATGCTTCCCGGTCTGAGCCTCAAATCCGTTCTTCTTTCCGCCGACGCGGTTGCCGCGGCCTACGCGGATTTCGGAAAGGACTACACCGTATATCTTTTTGACCTTCCCAAAGAGCTTCCCGAGGATTGCAGCGTGGAATATCTCGGCGACTGCGTTGCTTCGGCAATGAAGGAGATGGGTCTTGAGGACGCGGATATATTCGGCTGCTCCCTGGGCGGAATGATGGCTCAGCATCTTGCCGTGAACTATCCCGAGCTTGTGCGCAAGGCAGTATTTGCCTCCACCTGCTCACGCCTCAACAAATCAGGCGCCGCCACGCTTGCGAGGTGGCGTGACCTTGCCCTCAGCGGCGACAAGGTCAGCTTAAACCGCGAGTTTGCGCAGAAGGTCTATTCTCCCGGGTTTTATGAGCTTTACAGGGACGCCTTTGCCGCCATGGAAAACGACGGCACGGAGGAGGAGCTTCGGCGCTTCGCTCTTGCGGCAAATGCCATTATCGGCTTTGACAGCTACGGTGAGCTTGATAAAATCACCTGTCCCGTGCTTGTAATCGGTGCCTGGGGCGACAACATTCTTTCGGGCGAAAGCTCCGTGGAAATCGCCGAAATAATAGGCTGCCGGCTGTATATGTACGAGGGCTGCAGCCACGCGGTATATGACGAGGCTCCCGACTACAAGGCACGCCTGCTGAGCTTTTTTGCCGACTGAGTCTGTACAGCGCCGTCATCGGAAACGATGGCGGCTCTTTTTTACTTTACACGAAAATTTTGGTTAAAAATATTGAAGTATTCATAAATCTGTGTTACTATAAAGCAACCAAGTCGAAACAAGGCGGAAAAACCATGAATACGGATTTATACGTAAAACCCAATCGCATTGCATATATCGGCGCACAGGCAGCAAGCCTTATCTTTGCAGCCCTTGTTTTCAGGCGCAAATTCCTGCGGAACGAAATCAGGGGCGTTGACGATGCCTACGTTGTTGTGGCAAACCACCAGTGCTCCCTGGACTTTGTAAATCTTATAGGCGCAACGAGAAAACGCCTCACTTTTGTTCTCAGCAGCTCCTTCTATAATTCCCTGCCCTTCAACAGCATTCTCAAAAGTCTGGGCGTAATTCCAAAGCAGCAGTTCCAGACCACCGTCAGCGATATGAAGAAGATGAAAGCCGTCATCGAAAGCGGCAGCTCTCTTGTGATTTACCCCGCCGGACTCATGTGCGAGGACGGCGTTTCAACGCCTATTCCCGAGGCCACCTACAAGTTCCTCAAGTGGCTGGACGCCGATGTCTATGCCGCGCGTACCACGGGCACCTATTTTTCAAAGCCCAAGTGGACAACGGGTATGCGCAGAGGACGTACATATCTTGACATCTACAAGCTTCTTACAAAGGAAGCCCTTGAGAGCATGAAGGTGAGCGAAATCAAGGCCGTTGTTGAGGATGCCCTGCTGTTTAACGCCTATGAGGATCAGGAAAGACTGCGCATAAAATACAAGGACTGCGACGACATAAACGGTCTTGAAAATGTTCTTTACCAGTGTCCCAACTGCCGCAGGGAATTTACTGTAAACGTGCATGGCAGAAGCACCATACGCTGCTCCGCCTGCGGCTATGAGGAGACCTGCGATGAATACGGCTTTCTTCACAACGAAAAGGGTCTGGGTGAGGAGCTGCGCCATGTTCCCCAGTGGAGCCGACTGATTTTCGACAGGCTTAAGGAGGAGATCAAGGCCGCGCCCGGTTATTCCATAAGCGCTCCCACCAAAATCCACATGATTGACTACGACAGGCACAAATTCACCGAGGTCGGCAGCGGCACCGTGGAGCTGTGCAAAGACCACTTCAGTCTGAGGGGAAGAATAAACGGCGAGAGCATTGACTACGTCATTCCCTCCGCCAAGCTGCCGACGCTTCCCTTCAGCCCCGGCAGGCATTTTGAAATTCAGAACGGGCAGGAAATCTACCGCTGTGTTCTTGATGACGGCAGACTTGTCATGAAGTTCATAAACACTCTGAAAATATTCTATGAGCTCAGCGGCACGAAAAAACCGAAGAAGGCATAACGAATCGGGCGCCCTTGGCCGCAAGGACGCCCGATTCGTTTAATGTTGACAGTTTACTGCACAAATATTGACAGTTTACTACATATTTGTTGTAGATTTTTTCATAAAAGTAAGATATACTATATAGTTAAGATGTTATACGCATTGCGAGGTATAAAATGACACTGTTTGACCGCGCCCTGTGCTTTGCCATAGAAAAGCACAGCGGGCAGACCAGAAAAATTCAAAACTCTCCCTACATACTCCATCCTCTTGAAGTGGCCTCCATTGTAGGCACCATGACAAACGATGAAGCGACGCTGTGCGCCGCAGTTCTGCACGACACAATCGAGGACACCGACACAACGCTTGAGGAGATCCGCGAGAACTTCGGCAAGCGCGTGGCGCTTCTCGTCATGACGGAAACCGAAAACAAGCGCCCCGATAAGCCTGCCGCGGAAACATGGCATCTCCGCAAGGAAGAAACTCTCATCATGCTGGAGCACACAAAGGATCTTTCCGTCAAGATGATGTGGCTGGGCGACAAGCTTTCAAACGTGCGCTCCTTTTACCGCGAATATCTCAAAAAGGGCGACGCGCTGTGGCAGCAGTTCAACCAGAAAGACCCGAAGGAGCAGGCCTGGTACTACCGCACCATAATCAAATCAATTCCCGAGCTGAAGGACACCGACGCATACCGAGAGCTTGTTCAGCTTGTAAATGAAATCTTCAAAAACACAGACGGAGGTAATGACTAATGAAACACAGTATACAAAACGGTACCCTCACCGTATTCCCCGAGGGAAGAATAGACTCTGCAAACGCCGAAACCGTCGAGGCGGAAATCAACGCGCTCATCGGTGCGGAGGCTGCGGAAAATCTCATTATCGATGTCGACAGCCTTGAATACCTCTCAAGCGCGGGACTGCGCATTATTCTTCGCCTGCGCAAGAAATTTTCCGGGCTTAAAATTGTGAACGCCTCACCCGAGGTATACGACATTTTCGACATGACGGGCTTTACGGAAATGCTGGCCGTGGAAAAGGCCTACCGCAAGCTTTCCGTTGAGGGCTGCGAGGTCATCGGCCAGGGCGCAAACGGCAAGGTTTACCGTCTTGACCCGGACACCATCATCAAGGTATATCTCAATCCCGACGCGCTTCCCGACATTCACCGTGAGCGCGAGCTTGCCCGCAGGGCATTTGTTCTCGGCATTCCCACCGCGATCCCCTATGACGTAGTCAAGGTCGGCGAGGGCTACGGCTCAGTATTTGAGCTGCTAAACGCAAAGAGCTTTGCAAAGCTTATCATCGCAGATCCCGCAAACGCAGGAATGTGCACGAAAATGTCCGTTGACCTGCTGAAGAAAATCCACTCCACCGAGGTTAAGCCCGGGGATATGCCCGACATGAAGGCCGTTGCTCTCAACTGGGCAGCATTTCTGAAGGATTATCTGCCCGAAGCCGACTTCAAAAAGCTTTACGCACTTGTTGATGCCGTTCCCCACAACGATCACATGCTCCACGGCGACTACCACGTCAAGAACGTCATGCTTCAGGACGGCGAGGTTCTGCTTATCGACATGGACACGCTCTGTGTAGGCGACCCCGTATTTGAGTTTGCTTCAATCTGGCTGGCCTACGAGGGCTACAGTGAGCTTGACCATGAGGTAGTCAAAAACTTCCTCGGCATTCCCCGTGACATCACCTCGAAAATCTGGGACAACACTCTCCGTCTTTACTTCGGCACCGAGGACGAGGAGATACTCCGCAGCTACGAGGACAGGGCAAAGGTCATCGGCTACACCCGCATGATGCGCCGCACCATACGCCGCAACGGTCTTAACACCGAAGAGGGCAGAGCGCTCATTGAGCACTGCGCAAAGAGTATTTCCGAGCTGCTGGGCCGCATTGACAGCCTCAGCTTCTGCATCTGACACAAGGAGGAAACACAATGGAAATTATCAAATCGAAAAACGAAACCGAGCTGAACATTGCGCTTCAGGGCAGGCTTGACACCAGCACTTCTCCTCTTCTTGAGGCCGAGCTTGAGCTTGAGGGAATAAGCAAACTTGTTTTTGATTTCTCAGAGCTTGAGTACATATCCTCCGCAGGTCTGCGTATTCTGCTTTCGGCGCAGAAAACCATGAACAGACAGGGTGAAATGATTATCCGCAATGTCAACGGTGACATCATGGAGGTCTTTGAAATCACCGGCTTCTGCGACATTCTCACAATCGAGTAATACGCCCCACGAAAGAGGTGAGCTGCTTGCTCAAGGCTGTAATTCCCGCCCAGATTATCGCCCTCGGCGAAGGTCTTGACTTTATTGAAAACTCGCTTAAACAGTACAACTTCAAAAGCAAGGCCGTACATGAGGCGATGCTGCTTTCCGAGGAGTGCATGGTGCGTCTTATCCAGCGCGCACCCTCCGGCGGCACCATACATATTCACATAAAAAACAAAAGAGGCCTTGCCTCCATATCCCTTTCCGCCCCGGGTCCCGAGCTTCAGCCCGACGCCATGGATTTTGACCTCGGCATCGACAGCGAGGAAATCGACCGCGGAAGCGAATCGGCGATCCGCGGAATACTGCTGAAGGCGTATCAGGATAAAATCCACTATGTCCGCAAGGGCAGATACAACTTCATGAAAATCACCGTGGGCTCCCCCGAAAGACGTCTGACAATCCACACGGTGCAGGCACTTGTGACCGCGGCAGTGCTGGGACTTATCTTCCGCTTTGCCCTGCCCTCAGGAGTTATAAGCACACTTGACACCTATCTGCTGCTGCCCATTGAAACGCTGTTTATAAACTTCCTCATGCTTGTAACGGCGCCTGCCGTGTTCTTTTCCATAGTTTCCGCCGTTGCCCGCTACGCCTCCTTCTCCGATCCGGGCAAGGTCAGCATAAAGGTCTTTATCGGCTATGCCCTGACCTCGATTACAGCGGTGCTTATCGGCGTTGCCGCCTTCGGTCTTTTCAGACCAGGCGCCCCCGGAATACTGGCAGACTATGTGGAGCAGGCAGGGCTTGCGGCAAACACTGATTTCCTTAAAACCGTTACGGAAATCATACCCACAAACTTTGTGGCTCCCTTCCTCAACAACAACACCCTCCAGCTTATCTTTATTGCCATTGTCTGCGGCATTGCCCTGGGACGCATGGGCGATCATTCCTCGGCGCTGCGCAGCTTTGCCGAGGCAATGGATACACTTTTCTCCAAGATTATCGAGATCGTGGCCAAGTGCGTTCCCATCGCAAGCTTTGCCGCAACCATGTCCTGTATGCTGAATGTGGATTTCCGCGTTCTGCTTTCCCTGCTCGGAATGCTGGGAACGCTCCTTGCGGGTCTTGCGGCAATCAGCCTTGTTTACCTGCTGATCGTTCTCGCAATGGCACGGGTAAATCCCCTTACCTTTATTCGCAAATGTATTCCCATCATGCGCGAGTCTCTGCTCAACGGCAGCAGTGTTGCCGCCATTCCAAAAACCCTGCGCACCTGCAAAAATTCTCTCGGCATTTCTCCGAAGATAAGCTCCTTCTCCATTCCCTTCGGTTCCATCGTCAATGTTGACGGCAACTGCATATATCTCGCCGTTTCGGGACTTTTTCTCGCCCGAATCTGCGGCGTGGACATTTTCGGCAGCGACCTCATTCCCATTATGATTACCGTCATTATTCTTTCACTCGGCGCACCCATGGCACCGGGTTCGGTCAACATCTGTCTGACGGTTCTGCTCGGTCAGATGGGCGTTTCTCTGGCGGCAATCAGCCTCATCGTAGGCATCAACGCCATTGCGGAAATGCTTCTTGCCGCCTCCAATGTCGTAGGAGATGTTGCGGTTTCTCTCGCAGTGGCAAAAAGTGAAAATCTGCTCAACAAAGAGGTTTTTGACGCAAATCCCCGTAAACGTACAACCGCATAAATCATCTGGGAGGTATTACTGTGAATTACAATGAAGTTCTTGAAAAAGCACGCACCATGGTAGGCCCCTACTGCAAAGCCTGCCCCGTTTGCAACGGCAGAGCCTGCGGAAACGCCATGCCCGGTCCCGGAAGCAAGCTGCCCGGCAATGTTGCCGCACGCAACTTTGACAAGTGGCAGGAAATTTTCGTCAATATGGACACCATCTGCCCCAATGTACCCGCGGACACCTCCTTTGAGCTTTTCGGCAGACGCTTTTCCGCGCCCGTTTTCATTGCTCCTCTCGGAGCGCTTTCCATGCACTACGGCAACCTGCACAATGACATAAGCTACAACCGCATTCTCGTTCCCGCCGCTGCAGACTACGGCGTGTGCGCTCTCACGGGTGACGGCGTTGACCCGGAGGTTCTGAAGAATGCCGCAAAGGACATGGCCGCTGTCGGCGGCGTGGGTATTCCCACAATAAAGCCCTGGAACAAGGAATTTGTTTTTGAAAAGCTGGATATACTCAACAGGCTGGGAGTATTTGCCGTGGCAATGGATATTGACGGTGCAGGTCTTCCCTTCCTCAAGGCAATGAACCCCAATGCAGGCTCCAAATCCGTTGATGAGCTCAGTGAGATCATCGCCTATGCCGATATGCCCTTCATTGTCAAGGGCATCATGACTCCAGATGCCGCACTTAAGGCAATTGCCGCAGGCGCCGAGGGCATCGTCGTTTCAAACCACGGCGGACGCGTTCAGGGCTGCACTCCCTCCACCGCAGAGGTTCTGCCCGAAATCGCAAAGGCAGTTGACGGCGCATGCAAAATTTTCGTCGACGGCGGCATCAGAAGCGGCGTTGACGTTTACAAGGCTCTGGCTCTGGGCGCAGACGCGGTGCTTATAGGACGCCCCGTCGTTCCCTTCATTTACGCGGAAGGCGCAGAAGGCTTCAAGGTCTTCATGGACAGAATATCGGGCGAGCTCCGCGACACAATGACAATGTGCGGAACACCCACCCTCAAGGACATCACCCGCAATAATATTTACATTGAAAAGTGAGTTGACATCATGGAAAAATCAAAGGTATATTTCACCCGCAGGCTTTCGCCCGAGGCTGTTATCGAGATGTTCAAGGTGCTCGGCAAGGAGCTTCCCGGCAAGGTTGCGGTAAAGGTGCATTCCGGCGAAAAGGGAAATCAGAATTTCCTGCGCCCCGAATTTATGCAGCCCGCAGTGGAGTATGTAAACGGCACCGTCGTTGAGTGCAACACCGCCTACGGCGGCGCGAGAAACTCCACCGAAAAGCACAGAAAGCTCATTGAATACCACGGCTGGTCAAAGGTCTTTAAGGTTGACCTTCTCGATGCCGAGGGACCCGACATGGAGCTTGACATTCCCAAGGGCAAAATCCTCAAAAAGAATCTCGTGGGCAAAAATCTTGCGAATTACGATTCTCTGCTTGTGCTGTCCCATTTCAAAGGTCACCCCGCAGGCGGCTACGGCGGCGCTCTCAAGCAGCTTTCCATCGGCTGCGCCTCCACCGCGGGCAAGTGTCTTATCCACTCCGCAGGCTTCACCGACAGCCAGCGCAGAGTGTGGCTGCACATGGCCTCCAACACCGATTTCGGCACCTGCATGGCAGAGGCCGCAGGCAGCGTAGTCGAGTATTTCGGCGGCAACGCGGCATACGTCAACATGATGTGCAACCTCTCCGTTGACTGCGACTGCTGCGCCAAGGCCGAGGACCCCTGCATGAAGGATATCGGCATTCTTTCCTCCCTTGACCCTGTTGCCCTTGACCGCGCCTGCATGGACCTTATATACGCCTCGGAGGACGAGGGCAGAGAGCATTTTCTCAAGCGCGTTCAGTCCCGCAACGGCGAGCACATCATGGACGCAGCAGAGGAGCTTGGCTTTGGCACTAAGGACTACGAATTAATCTGCGTTGACTAATACTAATACCTAATAAAAACATTCAATTTGAAGCGGTGTGATTTCCGCCATGCTTCGTTGAAGCCCTTGGAAATACATAGCCAGTATTCCCTGCGGTCTTCGCCTTGCCTGGCAAAAATCATTCTCGCTTCATTCTTAAAGCTTTTTATTAGGTATTAGTATAACAAAAACGGACGCTTGGGCGGTGCACCGCTTAAGCGTCCGTTTTTTGTTCTGTTATAAGGTATGTGTCGGTTATGACCGTTTCGCTTTCTGCATATAGATCCTCCATGCTGTTTTTATGGGAAATTATTCCCATAACCGCAGCAGCGGCGGCAAGCACCATAATGAAAATCAGCACAACCGCAAGTACGATCCGCTTTGACCTGCGCGGCTTGCGGCTTTTTTCCTCTTCATACTTTTGTTTTTTCTCTTCCTCGCGCCAATGCTCCTCTGCATTCTCTTTTTTGCGCTTGAGAAGCAGCTTGCCCCTCAGAGCTTCCTCATCATCGGGAAACTCCGCAAGTATTTCATCATAAATGGCATCGGCATCGTCCCACTCCTCCCGGGAAACGCAATGCTTTGCCTTTGCGAGCTTGCGGTGCTTTTCATGCACCGCCGGCACTTCGTCCAGAAGCTCCTCGAAAATTGTTTTCTGTTCCAAGCCGATACCCCCTTTCAGACCTGCAAAAATATCAGATGGATATTTATATTAACATAAACTGTCAGTTGCGGTCAATGAAATTATTGAATAATATTTCTTGTTGGTATAAAATCAACACAGTGAATAACAATGGATAATAAGCCGTAATAAAATAACAATACAACGAATCAAAGGAAGATACAATGCAGACAAAAGATACAATGCGGGCTCTGACCTGCGCAGGACTGGGATACTCTCTGGGCGAGATCAACTCCGCCTATATTCTCGGTGCGCACAAGGGCTATGACATACGCAAAAAAGGCACGGGCAATGCGGGTGCCACAAACGTCATGCTGCTGGAGGGCAAGCTCGCCGGCGCTTTTGTCATGCTTTTCGACATGGGCAAGGCGGCTGCTTCGGTCAGCCTGTGCCGCAGGCTTTTCCCGAATTTTGCCAGCGCAGGCGAAACCGCAGGAACCGCCGCAATTCTGGGACATATGTTTCCCGCAAGACTGGGCTTCCGAGGCGGCAAGGGACTTGCCTGTATAGGCGGCACCGTTCTTGCGCTGGGGGATTTCCCCGCCATGTTCTGTTTTGCTGCGGCGGTACTTCTGAAAACCCGCTATCTCTGTGCGGTTCCCATTTCCGCTTCTCTATTTTACCCCGTTTATCGTGGCCTTATCAGCGGCAACTGGGAGGGCGCCGCAATTCTCGGAACAGTAGCTTTTCCCGTTTTTGCAAAGCATATCGAAAACCTCAGACGCATAAGCGAAAACCGCGAGCTTCGCGTGGACTTTATATGGGACAGGGAAAACGAGCTCAAGCGCACGGGGCTTACCCATGAGGCTGAAAAAATCGACCGCGGCGAGATTCCCGACAAGCACCCGCTTCCTCCCATGCCCGACGAAACAACTTAACCTTTAATACTAACACCTAATAAAAACATTCAATTTGAAGCGGTGTGATTTCCGCCATGCTGCGTTGAAGCCCTTGGAAATACATAGCCAGTATTCCCTGCGGTCTTCGCCTTGCCTGGCAAAAATCATTCTCGCTTCATTCTTAAAGCTTTTTATTAGGTATTAGTATAAAAACGAAAAAAGAGTGCACTATGCACTCTTTTTTCGTTTTTTATACTATTGCCACACTCATGAGGCGCTGTTTGATTTTGAGAATCTGTGTCGCCTGATTTTTATTCAGGGAGTCAAGCTGACGGTTTATTTCGTCAAGAAGGTCAAGCTGTGCAACGGTAAGCTCACCGGCTGCGGCGGCAACACCCACGGTGCTCCTTGCTCCTGCGGTAATGCTCTGCGCCTCAAGCTTTGCATCGGCGATTATCTTGTCCGCCTTTACCTGAGCGTCCTTTATCGTGGCGTCGGCAATCTGCTGTGCGGAATTTACAAGAGCTTCGCCTGCTGCGTTTATTTCCTCCTGCTCATCTTTTGCCTGCTTTTTCAGCTTTTCGTTTTCCTCGATAAGCTCAAGCACGCCTGTCTTCAGCTCCTCAAGCTTTGCATTGACTTTATTTGCATTGTAGTATTTCTGCTTGACTATTTCAAATTCAAGATTTTCAAGGTATTCAACAGTAACGGACATTTAATTTACCCCCTAAAGCATTCATAATCAAATATTAGCAGATTTCCGCAAAAATTTCAACGAAACTTTTTTAAATTTTTCGCCGCAAACCCCGACTATACATATCCTTACGGGGTCAGAACGCTGCAATGGATTGACATTTATGGTATAATGTTATATTAATATCTTAACATTGATTATTTAAAGGAATTGTTGCTGTGAAAATAGTAATCATAGGCGGCGGCAAGGTGGGCGTTCTGCTCGCCTCCGAGCTTGCAAACGAAAATCACGATATTGTCATTGTTGACAACGACAAGGATAAAATCAAGGTCTTTTCCGAAACCATGGACGTAATGACTCTATACGGCAACGGCGCACTGGCGGAAATTCAGCGTGAGGCAGGCGTTGACGAGGCAGACCTTGTAATTGCGGTCACCGCACAGGACGAGCTGAATATGCTCGCCTGCATCGTGGCACGTAAGCTGGGCTGTCCCAACACCATTGCACGCGTGCGCAACCGCGGATACGCCGAACAGATGTATCTGCTCAAGGAGGATCTGGGGCTTTCCATGGTCATCAATCCCGAGCTGCTTGCCGCCAAGGAATTCTACGGGCTTTTGCAGATGCCCGCCTTCATGAACCGCGACTCCTTTGCGGAGGGACGGGCAGAGAACGTTGAGCTTCATGTTGAAAAGGACAGCATTCTCAACGGTCTGTGTCTGAAGGATATGCCCTCAAAGGTGAAGGTCAAGGTGCTTGTCTGCGCTGTTATCCGCGATGGCAGGGTATTTATCCCCGACGGCAATTTCGTTCTTTCCGAGGGCGACAAAATATACGTTACCGCGCCCGCAAGCATGCTTGTGAAGCTCACCCACGAGCTCAAGCTCCGCAGCAGAAAATCCAAGAACGTGCTCATCGTCGGCGGCGGCAAAATCGCGGAATTTCTCGCGCCCATGCTGCTTAAAAGCGGCAGCCGCGTGAAGATTATCGAGCGCAGCCGCGAGCGCTGTGAATACCTTGCGGAGCTTATGCCCGAGGCGACCATTATCTGCTCCGACGGCACCAGCCAGAGCGTTCTTAAAATGCACAACATCGAGCACATGGACGCTGTGCTCCCCCTGACAAACATGGACGAGGAAAACATCATCATCGCCATGTTTGCCCGCAGGGTCGGCGTACCTCAGGTGCTTACCAAAATAAACCGCATGGAATACGGCGAAATTCTCGGTGACCGCGGGGCTGACACGCTTGTAAGCTCAAAGGAGCTGAGCTCATTTGAGGTCGTGCGCTACGTCCGCGCCCTTGAAAACACCGGCGGCAGCGAGGTCCTCACAATTTACAAGCTGGCCGACGGCAAGGCCGAGGCTCAGGAATTTGCGGTTACGGACGCCACGGAAAATCTTGGCGTTCCCCTCATGAATCTGAAGCTCAAGCCCGACATACTCATTGCCTGCATCAGCCACAAGGGGCAGATCATCATTCCCGGCGGCTCCGATATGCTTTCAAGCGGCGATACGGTGGTTGTCGTTACCACCGCAGGCCGTGCCATAATCGACCTTAACGACATATTTGCATGATATGAACTTTAACGCTATCAGAAAAACCGTAGGTGTTATACTATGCATCGAGGCGGGCTTCATGCTGCCGCCTCTGGTTTTCGCGCTCTTTGAGGGCGATGCGGCGGCAATTACGGGCTTTTTGTCCGCAATCGCGGCGCTTCTCCTGGTGGGGCTGCCCTGCGCTCTGATAAGGCGCGGCGTCGGCTCCCTCGGCGCACGCGACGGTTGTGTCACCGTTGCTTTCGCCTGGATCATCATGTCCTTCTTTGGTGCCATTCCCTATTACGCCAGCGGCGCGATAGAAAGCATTTCCGGCGCGATTTTCGAAACCATCTCCGGCTTCACAACAACGGGCGCAACCGTGTTCAAGGACGTGGAGTCCGTTTCAAGAGCCGTTCTTCTCTGGCGAAGCATCACCAACTGGCTGGGCGGCATGGGCGTTCTTGTGTTCCTCCTCGCAATCATTCCCATGGCACGCGAGGGCGGCGCAATGTTCCTGCTCCGCGCCGAATTTCCCGGTCCCATGGCAGGCAAGCTTGTGCCGAGAATGCAGAAAAGCGCAAAGCTTCTTTATGAGATCTACATTCTCATGACAATCCTGCAGATTATTCTGCTTTGCTTTGCAATGCCAGTTTTCGATGCGGTGAACATTTCACTCACCACCGTCAGCACCGGCGGCTTCGCCGTCAGAAATGACAGCATGATGTCCTACGGCCGCTATGCGCAGGTTGTCACCGAGGTGTTCATGTTCCTCTGCGGCGTTTCCTTCAGCATTTTCTACTGCATCATCGCAAGGGATTTTCTGCGCATCAGAAAAAACCGCGAGTTCAGATTTTACGTACTTATTATTCTTCTGGCGGCGGCCCTTGCGGGCATCAGCAGCTACGAAAGCTTTGCCTCAACGGGTGACGCCGTTCACCACACGATTTTCAACTCCATCGGCATCATAAGCACCACCGCCTTTGTAACCGTCGAGCCGCAGGTCTGGTCAAATTTTGCCAAGGCCGTTTTCATTCTGCTCATGCTCACGGGCCCCATGGCAGGCTCCACCGGCGGCGGTATAAAGCTTTCCCGCATAATGATCATGCTCAAATCCACCTACCGCGCACTTGCGAGAACCATCGTTCCCAACTCCACCCACCTTATCCATCAGGACGGTGAAACCGTGGACGAGGAAACCGTTTCCACCGTCAGCAGCTTCGCCATTGCCTACGCTGCCTTCGCTGTTGTCAGCGGCGTTATCCTCACCCTTGAGGGCATAACCTTCGGCGACGGACTCACCGCGGCGATCTCCTCCATGGGCAACGTGGGACTGGGCGTGGACACCCAGATTTTCTCCATGGGCGTGGCCCACACAAGCGTTCTGAGCAAGATGGTGCTGTGCTTCGATATGTTCCTGGGCAGGCTTGAAATATTCCCCCTGCTTGTGCTGTTTGCTCCCGGCACCTGGAGAAAATAAAAAAGCCCGATGCGATTGTAAATCGCATCGGTCTTTTTTATATGTCGCATATCTCACATTTTATTTCGCCCTCGGGACCGATTTCAAGCTTTGCCCAGGTTTTTCTGCTGCCAACACCCGCCGTGCCCGGATTGAGCACAAATATGCCCTCGATCTGTTCAAAGCCCGCTCTGTGAGTGTGGCCGTACATGGCAAGCTGACATTCGTTGCAGTCTGCGGCAAACAGCAGCGTGTTGAGATCTCCGTAGCGCACGGCATAGCGGTGACCGTGGGTGATGAAGGCCTTCAGCGTACCGAGCTTTATGACCTTGTATTCGGACTCAACGCAGTCGCGGTCACAGTTTCCCGAAACGGCACATACGGGAATCCGGGGAAATGCCTTTTCAAGCGCACGCAGGTCGGCGTTGCCGTCGCCCAGGTGGATAATCTGCTCGGGCTCATATTCGCGCACGGCGTTTATCATGCCTCTTGAGGAGCCGTGGCTGTCAGAAAAAACTGCAATTTTCATAGTAAACCTCCATAGGTAAGACGCATATATTGGCATTAGGAGTGATGCCCTATGCAAAATCTCGAAAAGATAAACGAGCAGCTTAAAAAAAGCGGCAGGGCGGATAAGCTGAAAAGCATTGCCGAATCCGAGGACGGAAAGGCGCTGAGCCGCATGATTGACGCAGGCGCGGTGGAGCAGGCGGCAAAAAGCGGCGATACCGCCGCGCTTCAGAGCATACTGAACGCGGTGCTGGGAACCGATGAGGGACGGCGGCTTGCCGAAAGTATAAAGAATGCCATGAGGTAGGTGAAAAGCCCGTGGGCGAGCTTGAGGACGGTCTGAATCAGGTTTTGAACAATCCCGCGCAGATGGAGAAAATCGCAAATCTTGCAAAGTCGCTCATGGGCGGCGAAGCGCAGGAGCAAAGCGTCGGCACCCCTGACTTTGACATGGGAGTCATACAGAAAATCAGCGGACTTATGCGGGACAGCTCCGCCGCAGACAGCAAGGACAGGAGGCTGCTTGACGCCATGCGTCCCTTCCTTTCGGAAAAGCGCCGCAGCAAAATGGACAAAGCTGTGAAGCTTGCGAAAATGGCGCACATTGCTTCAATTGCCGCAGAGGAATTCGGAGGTAAGGACGATGTATAACCGTTATCGCGGCAACAGCGGAAAGCCTCAGCGCATGGAGGAAAATCTTCCGCCCCGTCAGCCGCCGAAATCCGTGCCCGTTCCGAAAAAGCCGCAGAGCAGACCTCAGCAGGCTGTCGGAAATCTTTCGGGGCTTCTGCCGAAAAGCATAAGCCGCAATCTTTCCGAGCTTGAAACGGAGGATCTGCTGCTTATTTTAATACTCTATCTCATGTACCGCGAAAGCGGAGATAAGGAGCTTTTGCTCATAATGGGTGCAATGTATTTGCTGTAAACGAGTAATAGGGGTTAGGGAAGAGGCGGCGCTTTGCACCGCAGCATACAGAATTTCAAAGCACCGTGTCATTCTGAACGAAGTGAAGAATCTCCTTATCTAAAGGGGATTCTTCGTCGCTTTGCTCCTCAGAATGACACTTTTTTGCTGCGTAAATGTGTGTGAACACAAAACACTTCTGCCTGTTCTGCCGCAGTGAGCGCAGTATAAAAAAGACCGCGAAGGCGGTCTTTTTTATACTCTGAATTCGTCGGGCTTTTCTTCCCGCAATCCAGCGTTATAAAGGATTGCCTCCGCAATTCTGCGGCAGGCGTTTCCGTCGCCGTAGGGATTGACGGCATGGGCCATTTTGTCGTATGCGGCGGGATTTGTGAGGAGCTCCTCGGCATCGCGGACGATGTCCTCCCTCTTTACGCCGCAGAGCTTGACTGTGCCGGCTTCAACGGCCTCGGGACGCTCGGTTTCCCTTCGGAGAACAAGCACGGGCTTACCCAGAGAGGGCGCCTCCTCCTGAAGTCCGCCGCTGTCGGTCATGACCATGAAGCTTTTGCTCATAAGACGGTGCATATCCATGGCATCAAGCGGCTCGATGAGCTTTACGTTATCCAGTCCGTCAAGGATTCCGTGGGCGGCCTCGCGCACAACTGGCGACATGTGTATGGGATAGACAAACTCCACATCGGCGTGCTTTTCGGCAATCTCACGCACGGCGGAGAAAATGTTCTGCATGGGCTCGCCGTAATTTTCACGGCGGTGGCAGGTCATGGCCACAACGCGCCCGGAAAAGTCGATTGATTTCAGCTCCTCCGAATTGAAGCTTCCGTCGCCTATGGTGTATTTCATGGCGTCGATAACGGTGTTGCCCGTTATGAAAATATCGCCCGTGACAGCCTCGGCGGTGAGGTTTGAGGCGTTTTTTGCCGTGGGCGCAAAGTGCAGCGTGGCAAGGCGTCCCACAAGGCAGCGGTTCATTTCCTCGGGGAAGGGACTGTAGCGGTCATAGGTGCGGAGTCCCGCCTCCACATGACCTACGGGAATCTTTGCGTAGAAGGCAGCCAGAGCCGCGGAGAAGGTGGTGCTGGTGTCGCCGTGAACAAGGACAAGGTCGGGCTGAGCCTCCCTGAAGCACTCCTCAAGGCCCTTCAGTGCCTTTGTGGTGACATCGGTGAGTGTCTGATTTTTGCCCATGATGTTCAGGTCGTAATCGGCCTTAAGTCCGAAGCAGTCCATGACGGAATCCAGCATCTCACGGTGCTGGGCGGTGACGCAGATCAGGCTTTCGATTTCGGGATATTTCTTCAGCTCCAGCGCCAGAGGAGCCATTTTAATAGCTTCCGGACGGGTGCCGAAAACGGACATGACTTTAATTTTCTTCATCTTTTTTCTCCTGGGAAAGTGCGGGTTCTTCGGAAGGTGCGGCGGCGGCTTCAGCCGCAGCCGCATGGTGATGAATATGGATATTCTTGTTGTGTCTGAAAACAAAGAGCCAGATGCCTGCCGCAATCACAAAGGCGACAAGGGCAACAATCATTCGGACAATGCCCGTGGAGGTAAGCAGCACTCCCGCAAGACCGAGGATCGCGGAAACCGCATACAGAACGGCAACCGCCTGCTTCTGATTAAGTCCCATATCCAGCAGTCTGTGATGGAAATGTCCGCGGTCGGCGGCGAAGGGGCTCTGACCGCGGCTGATGCGTCGGGTGAAGGCAAAGATCGTGTCCAGCAGGGGCACGGCAAGTGCCAGAACAGGAAGAACAAACGTTATGACTGCGTAGAATTTGAACATACCGATTACGGACACGGTTGCAAGGATATAGCCCAGCAGCAGCGCGCCCGTATCCCCCATGAAAATTTTAGCGGGATTGAGGTTGTAGGGCAGGAAGCCGAGGCACGCTCCGCAGAGAGCGGCAAGGATTATTGCCACATTTGCATTTGCATCGGAAACCAGCACGGAAACAACCAGCATGGATATTGACGCGATTGTGGAAACGCCGCAGGCAAGTCCGTCAAGTCCGTCAATGAGGTTGACGGAGTTTGTGACGCCCACAATCCACAGTATTGTGACGGGAACCGAAAGCACGCCTATGGTGAGAGCCTGTCCGCTTGTTATGAGCAGGGGATTTGAAACAACGTTGATCAGAACGCCGGAAAGCACAGCGATTACGGCGGCAATGATCTGAACACCGAACTTGAGCCATGCGTTGAGGTTCAGCACGTCATCAATGGCGCCCACAACAACAATGAGAATTGCGCCGAGAAGTATGCCGCGAATCTGCGTTGTCACGTTGGAAAAAACCAGAACGGACAGCAGAAAGCCGAGGAAAATCGCAAGACCGCCCATACGTGGAGTCGGTGCCTTGTGAATATGTCGTTTTTCATCGGGAACGTCAATGGCGCCCACGGTTTTTGCAAAGCTTTTAACCACCGGCGTCATGAGGTTTGAAATGATAAACGCAACGCCTATGGCAAACACTATCTTTATCCAGACTTCTGCACTGAAGACCATGATATCTCTCCTTATTTGTCCCGCAGGGGACGACGCATCAGAAGGGCTTTTCTACAAGACCGACCTTTTTATATACCTTGCGCAGAGTCTTGCGGGCAATGAAGCTTGCCTTCTCCGCACCGTCGGAGTAAACCTTCTGAAGATATGCCTTGTCGGCAAGAAGGCGGGTTGCTTCCTCTCTGATGGGACGCAGGGTTTCGATTACCGCTTCGCCCACGGCGGGCTTGAAAACGCCGTAGCCGCAGCCCTCAAATTCCTTCTCGATCTCCTCGAAGCTCTTACCCGTAACGGCGGAGTAAATATTCATGAGGTTAGCAACGCCGGGCTTTGCCTCGCGGTCAAAGCGCACGCAGTTCTCAGTGTCGGAGTCGGTGACTGCACGCTTGAACTTGCGGGCGATGTCCTCGGGCTTTTCCATAAGGAACACGCAGCCGTTGGGGTCAGACTTGCTCATCTTTGAGGTGGGGTTGCCGAGTCCCATGACTCGTGCGCCCGCCTTGGGAATGTAGGGCTCGGGAACCTTGAACACATCGCCGTAAATATTGTTGAAGCGGATTGCAACGTCACGGGTGAGCTCGCAGTGCTGGCGCTGGTCCTCACCCACGGGAACGAAGTCCGCCTGATAAAGCAGAATGTCCGCCGCCATGAGCGCGGGATAGGTGAAAAGACCGCCGTTTATGTTGTCGGCGTTCTTGGCGCTCTTGTCCTTGAACTGTGTCATGCGTGAAAGCTCACCGAACATGGTGTAGCAGTTGAGTATCCAGCCCAGCTCCGCGTGCTCATGAACATGGCTCTGCACGAAAAGGGTGTTCTTCTCAGGGTCAAGACCGCAGGCGATGTACTGTGCAAGCTGCTCAAGCGTGCGGCGGCGCAGCTCTGCGGGATTCTGACGCACGGTGAGGGTGTGCAGGTCAGCCATGAAATAATAGCAGTCAAACTCATCTGCACGCTCGCCCCAGTTTTTGACCGCGCCCAGATAATTGCCGAGGTGCAGGTCGCCGGAGGGCTGTATGCCGGAGAGCATTACTTTTTTCTTGATTTCGTTTTCCATTTGCTTATATCTCCAATAAAAGATAATTTTCTAAATTAATATATTACCATTTTAACTGCTACTTGACAATGGGCAAAATGTAAAATACACTGTTACGGTAATAGATTTTTACTGTTTCGGAGGAAAAGCATGAAAGATATGAAATGGTACGAGGAAATGGAGGCGCGTATCCCCAGGGGTGAAGTACGCACCCGTTTTGCTCCCAGTCCCACGGGATATATGCACGTCGGCAATCTGCGCACCGCACTGTACACCTGGCTTATCGCCCGTCACGCAGGCGGCAAATTCATTCTCCGCATTGAAGATACCGACCAGGGCAGATATGTGGAGGGCGCGGTTGATGTCATTTACCGCACTCTCACCGAATGCGGTCTTGACCACGACGAAGGTCCCGATGTGGGCGGCCCCGTAGGTCCCTATATCCAGACCGAGCGCCGTGCGCTTTACAAGGAATACGCCGACCTTCTCGTTGAAAAGGGCTTTGCCTACCGCTGCTTCTGCGAGAAGACCGAGGAGGAGAGCGAGGGCTTTGAAAAGGCCGCCGACCCCTGCCGCTTCATGAGCAGAGAGGACTCCGAGGCAAAGGCCGCCGCAGGCGAGCCCTACGTTATCCGTCAGAAGATTCCCGAGGATGGCACAACCACCTTCCATGACGAAATTTTCGGCGACATCACCGTTGAAAACAAAACTCTCGATGACCAGGTGCTGATTAAGCGCGACGGTCTGCCCACCTACAACTTCGCAAACGTCATTGACGATCATCTCATGGGCATTACTCATGTTGTCCGCGGCAGCGAATATCTGTCCTCCTCACCCAAGTACAATCTGCTGTACGAAAGCTTCGGCTGGGACATTCCCAGGTACGTACACTGCTCACCCGTCATGCGTGACCAGCACAACAAGATGTCAAAGCGCCACGGCGACCCCAGCTATGAGGATCTTATCGCTCAGGGCTACATCACCGACGCGGTTGTGAACTACGTTGCACTTCTGGGCTGGAGCCCCGGCGGTGAGCGCGAGATTTTTTCCATGAGGGAGCTCGCGGAAATTTTTGAACTCAAAGGATTAAGCAAATCCCCCGCGATCTTCGACATTGAGAAGCTTAAATTCTTCAACGCCGAGTATATCCGCAGCATGAGCGCTGAGGACTTTGCAAGGGTTGCCGAGCCCTTTATCCGCCGCGCCGTGAAGAAGCCCGAAATCGATCCCGCCGCCATTGCCGCCCTGCTTCAGCAGCGCACGGAGGTGCTCAACGACATTCCCGAAAAGCTTGACTTCTTTGACGAGCTTCCCGAGTACGAAACCGAGCTGTTTGTTCACAAAAAGAGCAAGACCGATGAGGCGGTTTCCCTCGATATACTGAACAAAATGCTGCCTGTTTTCGAGGCGATCGAGGACTGGTGCGATGAGAACATTCTTACCGCCATGACCGATATGGCCGCGGCGGAGGAATGCAAGAACGCAAAGGTCATGTGGCCCGTGCGCATTGCCGTTGCGGGCAAGGCCGTAACACCCGGCGGTGCCGTTGAAATTTGCCGCATTCTCGGCAGGGAGGAAAGCCTCCGCCGCATGAGAATCGCAGAAGAAAAACTTTCAAAATAAAACAAAAATAAATTTACCCCTTTTGGAAACAATAAGCCAAAAGGGGTGTTTTTTATGCACATCAGAAAAAAAACTTTTGTTCTTATAATTACCTATCTCACCGCGGCGGTGCTTGCTCTCGGCGGCTATGCAATCGCCCAGAGCGTCAGCGGCACAGCCTACCGCAGAACTGCGGAATACGGCTACAGCCACGCCTTTTCCGAGCTTGTAACCTCTTTCGAAAAGCTTGACAACGCGCTGAAGCGAGGTCAGTATGCCACGGGAAGCGAGGTCAGCGCGGAGGTCTGTGCCGACATCTGCGCAAGCTGTCATACCGCGGAAATGACCATGGCAGTTCTGCCCTTTTCCACCCAGGAGCTTGAGCAGACCTCGGCCTTTATAAACATCGCCGACGACTACGCGGAGTATCTCCTAAAAACCGCCGGCGAAACGGGCTTTTCCGACACCGAGCGAAAGAACATGGCAAGCCTTGCGGACATTTCGGGGAGTCTTAAGAAAAGCATTTCCGAGCTTTCGCGTAACATCAACGACGGCAGCGTTCTGATGGACGCGCCCGAAAACGTTTTCGCGGACAAAACCGCCCGTGTAATGAGCGAAGCCATGCTTAAAATGGAGCACGAGCTGGACGAGCTTCCCACCCTTGACTACAACGGAAGCTATTACGATAATCCCGCGGCGGAATTTGACAATCCCGTTTCGGAAAAGGCGGCAAAGAAGGCCGCCGAGGAATTTTTCGGCATAAAGGCGGGGGACACCCAGTACAAAACCGAGGGCGGAGTTTTCTGCTTTGCCTTTGAGGGCGGAACGGTCACCGTTGACGCGGGCGGCAATGTTCTTTCCATGTCCTCACAGCGCGCCGTGGCAGGCGACATGGACAGCGCAGAGCTTGAAGCCGCGGCGGAGGACTTTCTCGGGGAAAAGGGCTTTGAGGAAATGAGAATGACCTCCTCAATTCGCAGCGACAGCGTGCTGACCGCGGTTTTCGCCTGCGGAAAGGACGGCGTTCTCTGCGAAAACGACTGTATAAAGGTTTCCGTTGCCGCAGACGACGGAAGCATCTACGCATACGACGCAACGGAGTATTACGCCCACCACAAAGATCGCGAGCTTTCACCTCCGCAAATCAGCAGGGAGGAGGCAATTGCCGCAGTCCCGGACAGTCTCACAGTTAAAAACACAGAGCTTGTGCTCTGCGCGGACAACAGCCTTGAGCGGCTGTGCTATGCCTTTGACTGCGTAAACGGCAGCGGCGATTCCGTGCGCGTCTGCGTTGACGCAAACACGGGCAGGCAGTTTAAAATCGAGGTATGATACTAATCCCAAATAAAAACATTCAATTTGAAGCTTTTTATTAGGAATTAGTATACACGCAGACTTAATTTGACAGTCTTCACGCCTTGTGCTACCATAAGGAAAAATCCTCTGAAGGTGATTAATGTGAGTCCGCGTTCAAAGCTCTTATCCTCGATGTTCCTCTTCGGCACAATCGGAATTTTTGTGCATTATCTGCCGCTTCCCTCGGCCTTCATTGCCATGGTGCGCGGCTTTACGGGTGCAGTTTTCCTTCTGCTTTTCATGGCGCTGAAAAGGCAGAAGCCCGACGGAATTGCCATTAAGAAAAACCTGCCGGTGCTTCTGCTTTCGGGTGCCGCGCTCGGCATAAACTGGATACTTCTTTTCGAGGCGTATAACCACACCACCGTTGCAACGGCAACACTTTGCTATTACTTTGCGCCCATAATCGTTATCCTTGTTTCGCCGCTGCTGCTAAGGGAAAAGCTCACGGCAAAAAAGCTTGTCTGCGTGCTCGTCGCGCTTGTGGGCATGGTCTTTGTTTCGGGCGTGCTTGAGGCAAAAGCCGGCGGCAGCGACTTTGTGGGCGTGCTGTTCGGACTCGGTGCAGCCTGCTTTTACGCAAGCGTTATGATCCTCAACAAAAAGCTGCACGACATTGAAGCCTATGACCGCACGGTCATGCAGCTCGGCACGGCGGGCGTTGTCATTCTGCCCTACGTTCTGCTTACCCAGCACGTTGCCGCCTCGGATTTCACCCTGACGGTCGTTGTGCTTCTTGCCGTTGTGGGCATTGTCCACACCGGCCTTACATACGCCCTTTACTTCGCGGGCATGAAGGATCTTCCCGCCCAGACCGTTGCGATTTTCAGCTACCTTGACCCCATTGTCGCAATTCTGCTGTCGGCGCTCTTCCTGAAAGAACCCCTCGGCGTTTTCGGCATTGTGGGCGCGGTGCTTGTTCTCGGCGCAACCTTTATAAGCGAGCTGACCGACAGAAAGAAATAAAAAAGACTCCAAAGAAGTCTTTTTTATTTTCTCTCAATCTCTTTTATGTTCTTTTCAAATTTGCTCCTTGCGCCCATGACCTCATGTCCGCAGCCGAGACAGCGGAGCTTGAAATCAGCGCCGATGCGAAGCACCTCCCAGCGCTTATCGCCGCAGGGATGTGCTTTTTTCATGGTTAAAATATCTCCCACCTGAATGTCCATTATTTTTTGACCTCGTCCCAGTATTTCTTTGCCGCCTGCTCTATCTTGTTGTCGCCGTACTCATAGTAACGGGCGTTTTTCAGCACATCGGGAAGGTACTGCTGCTTCACCCAGTGACCGCTGAAGCTGTGGGGATATTTGTATCCCTGCTCCCGCTCAAAGCCCGTTCCGTCGGCATGAACGTTCTGCAGCTCTCTCGGAACAGATCCCGTTTTTCCTGCGCGGATATCCGCAAGGGCAGCATCAATTGCCATGACTCCCGAATTGGATTTCGGCGCGGTGGCAAGGAAAATCGCCGCTTCCGCAAGGGGAAGTCTTGCCTCGGGAAGTCCAAGCTGCAAAGCGGAGTCGACGCAGGCCTTTACAATAGGCACCGCCTGAGGATAGGCAAGGCCGATGTCCTCGCTTGCCGAGCACAGAAGTCTGCGGCAGGCACCGACGAGGTCGCCAACCTCCAGAAGTCTGCCCAGATAGTGCAGAGCGGCATCGGGGTCGGAGCCCCTCAGAGATTTCATCAGCGCGGACAGAGCGTCAAAATGCTCGTCACCGTCACGGTCATAGCGCATGGCGCTGCGCTGTGAAATTGCAAGGGTGTCCTCAAGGGTAATCGGCATGATGCCGTTTTCCGCTCTGCCCGCAGAGAACAGAAGCTCCACGGCGTTTATGGCCTTGCGGACATCTCCGCCGCAGGCGGAGCTTATGCGTCGCAGAACGCCCTCCTCAAGCTCTGCCTTCACGCTCATGCGCTCTTCCATTATTCTCACCGCGCGCTCCGCCGCCTTTTCCGCGTCGGCGGCGGCAACGTGCTTGAACTCAAACACGGTGCTGCGGCTTAAAATTGCGTTGAAAACGCAGAAATAGGGGTTTTCCGTGGTGGAGGCGATGAGGGTTATTCTGCCGTCCTCGATGAACTCCAGAAGGCTCTGCTGCTGCTTTTTGTTGAAGTACTGAATCTCGTCAAGATACAGCAGCACGCCGCCGGGGGTGAGCATGGTGTCAAGCTCGGCAATGATCGCCTTTATGTCCGCAATGCCCGCGGTGGTGGCGTTTAATTTACGCAGGGTCCGGTTGGTTTTCTCGGCGATGATGCGTGCCACCGTGGTCTTGCCCGTACCGGAAGGCCCGTAGAAAATCATGTTGGGAATCTGTCCGCTTTCAACAATGCGGCGGAGCATTCCGTTTTCGCCAAGTATGTGCTTTTGTCCCACAACATCGTCAAGCGATGCAGGGCGAATTTCGTCGGCCAAAGGTTTGTCGTACATACATTTACCTCTTGAAAATCGTTGCTTACTCTGTCGTTTTATGCTATTCTCTTTGCGAGGTGATGCTTATGAGAACACCTGAGCAGGTGCTTGAAATTCTGCGGCTTCTTGAGGAGGAATATCCCCTTGCGGAATGCTCGCTTGATTATAAAAAAGACTATGAGCTTCTCTTCTCCGTGCGTCTTGCGGCGCAATGCACGGACGCAAGGGTCAACATGATAACTCCCGCGCTCTTTGAGCGCTTTCCCACGCTCCAGGCCTTCGCTGAAGCCGAGGTTGAGGAAGTGGAAAAGTACGTCCACTCCTGCGGCTTTTACAGGGCAAAGGCGAAGGACATCGTAGCCAGCGCAAAGATGCTTATTGAAAGTTACGACGGAAAAGTTCCCGACACCATGGAGGATCTTCTGAAGCTGCCCGGTGTGGGGCGCAAAACCGCAAACCTCATTCTCGGCGACGTTTATCACATACCCGGCTCAACGGTGGTGGACACCCACTGCATACGCATTTCAAACCGTCTGGGCTTGGTTGACGGTCTCAAGGAGCCCGAGAAGATTGAGCGTGAGCTGCGCAAAATTCTTCCGCCCGAAAAAAGCTCGGACTTCTGCCACCGCATCGTTCTCCACGGCAGAGCCGTCTGTGACGCGAGAAAGCCCCTCTGCGAAGGCTGCTGCCTGAAGTCAGTCTGTCAGTTCTGCGAATGATGGGGCAAGTCCCGTGCCATTCTCATGGCCCCCTTGTCTAAAGGGGGCTGTCAAAATCGCAGATTTTGACTGGGGGATTCCGTTATAATTGCGCAAGGTTTTTACAAGGAATCCCTCCACCGCACAAGTGCGGTCCCCCTCCCTTTGGCAAGGGAGGCATGTACGGCAGGAGCAAAGTCCTTGCCTTGCATTCTTTCACAACGTCAAACGGATTTACAGCTTCCTGTCCTTATCTATGATCGCCTGCAGGCCCTGCTGAACGGCGGTTTCAAAGCCCAGCTCCCTGAGCTTCACGACGCCTTCTATTGTGGTGCCTCCGGGGGAGCACACTCTGTTCATAAGGGAAATGGGGTGCTCGTCG
>JAZRZJ010000031.1:0-14483 GCA_045601285.1 Oscillospiraceae bacterium | reverse complement strand
CAAGACGAAGCAATACTCTGTCAAACTCCAAATCAGATAAAACTGCCTCACCTTTAGCTTCTATTAACTTTTTTTCATTTAACCTGCAGAATTGTTTACGAAAGTTGTCTTTTACATCGTTGTAGTTGTTAATGTGAACATATTCATACCTTAACTCAATAAGGCGACTGATAAGCATATTTTCTACTTCATATTCAGACCAAGCACTAGACATAACTATACCTCGCACTTGCATAATAGCACTATTACTTCATCAGTACAACAAAAACCACCTAAAACTTGGAAATGGATAAAATATTAGAATATGCCAATTTAAATAAAAACCACCTTAAAGTTTGGATACCCAGAAGTTGCCTTTCAGCGAACCGATAAGCGGTAGACGGGAGTCGAACCCGCCTCAGAAGCTTGGGAAGCTCCTGTACTACCGATGTACTAACCCCGCAGAGTGATTGAATTATAACACCGAAACCATGCATAATCAAGGGGAAATCGTATTGCCCGCAAAAGCCTTTTGTGATATCATACCATCTGTTAATGGTTATGAGAGGTAGTTATGGGCATTCGGAAATACATAGGAACAAAAGATTTTTATAGAGCGGTGCTGGCAATTGCCGTACCCATCATGGTTCAGAACGGCATATCCCAGTTCGTTTCCGTTCTGGATAATCTCATGGTGGGCAGACTCGGCACAGAGCAGATGTCGGGAGTTGCCATTGCAAACCAGCTTATGTTCATATATAATCTCGCAATCTTCGGCGGGCTTTCCGGTGCGGGCATTTTCGGAGCCCAGTTTGCAGGCAAGGGCGACAACGAGGGCATCAGGCAGGTTTTCAGATTTAAGATATACATTGCCCTTACTGTTTTCACAGTGGGCTTTATAGTGCTCAACTTCTTCAATGAGCCGCTTATCAGACTGTTTCTCCATGACAGCAGCAGCGGTGACCTTGAGCTGACGCTGAAATACGGTCAGGAATATATACGCATGATGCTGTGGGGACTTGCTCCCTTTGCAATGGCACAGATGTACGCCACCAGCCTGCGCGAAACAGGGGAGACAAAGCGCCCCATGATTGCAAGCATCATCGCCGTTGCAACAAACCTTGTGCTGAACTATATCTTCATCTTCGGCAAGCTCGGCGCACCTGCAATGGGTGCAAGGGGCGCGGCACTTGCAACTGTAGTGTCCCGCTTTGTCGAGCTTGGAGTTATTGCCCGCTGGGCGCACACAAACATCGACAAGGTGCCTTTCTTTGCGGGGGTTTATAAATCCCTGCGTGTGCCGAGAAAGCTGGGAATTGACATTGCAAAGCAGGGAATACCTCTTTTGATTAACGAAATTATGTGGTCAATGGGCATGACAATGCTTACGCAGTGCTATTCAATGCGCGGTCTGCCCGTTGTTGCCGCAACAAATATCTGCTATACGATTTCAAATCTTTTCAATGTTGTATTTCTTGCCCTGGGAAGCTCCATCGGCATCATAGTCGGCAATCTGCTCGGTGCGGGTAAGCTTGAGGAGGCGGTTGATACTGACCGCAAGATGATTGCCTTCAGCATCGTTTCCTGCGTTTTTGTCGGCGGATTGCTTGCCATGACATCGGGACTTATGCCGCAGCTATACAATACAACAGACGAGGTAAAGCACCTTGCAAAGCTGTTCATAATTATCACTGCCTGCTATATGCCCTTTGATGCGTGCAGCAACGCCTGCTACTTTACTCTGCGTTCGGGCGGAAAAACCAAAATTACCATGCTTTTTGACAGCGGATATGCATGGATCGTAATGATTCCGCTGACGGCATTTTTAGCATATCTTACGGATATGCCCATAGTAACGCTGTATATTGTAAGCTATCTGCCGCAGATACCGAAATGTGTTGCGGGACTGCTGCTTGTGAAGAGCGGAAAATGGATTAAAAATCTTGTGGTTGATTAATAATGCTCTATGTCAATAGTTGGGGCAGAACGTAAGAAAGAAGCCTGACAGAAGAGGTGTTCATAAAGAAGATTTTCGTCGATACATAAGTAGTTGCTTTGACGGGGAAAATATGATAAAATATTTTCAATAAATCTACTGGAGCGGAGATCATGAGCGAAAAAACACTAAGGGCGCTTCTGAGTGCCGCAGCGTCCTCCGCAATGGAAGGACTGCCACTTGACGATGATAAGCTCAGTATAATCGAAAAGATCCTGAACGGTGAAATGACCCTTCAGGATTATTTTGAAAGCGTGAAGCTGCGCTATCAGGAGAACTGATATGGCATACTCTATCACTTCATCGAATGATGGATACTATCCCGGCACCACCGTTCTGATCAACAAGCTGGGGCTTACAAGTCAGAAGGCTCTTGATGAGGTCGAAAGTGTGGCCGTAGCCCTGCATTCCGCAGAGATTGAGAGCGAAGCTCCCGACGCGCCGTTCACTTTCGATTTTTACTGCGATTTGCATAAACGCCTTTTCGGTGATCTGTATGAGTGGGCGGGAGAGCTGAGAACCATCGACTTTTCCAAAAAGGGGACGTGCTTTTACCCGGTAGCCGCGCTTAGTGAGCTTGGCAAGGCCAAGTTTAACCGTTTGATTGATATGAATGAGTTTAGGGGTATGGATCGCTCACGGCTTGTTGATGAGATCACCGACCTTTACCACGAGCTGAATATGCTTCACCCCTTCCGCGAAGGAAACGGCAGAACGCAACGGCTTTTCTTTACCCTGCTCCTCCGCCGTTTAGGTTACAATATCAGCTTTGCGAGTGCGATACGGACAAGCTTATGATGGCAACGATCTATGCCGCACAGGGCGTGACAGCCTTTCTGCACAGCTTCTTTGAAAAAGTAATAGAATAATAAACCAAGGAGTCTATGGTACTATTGCCATAAGCTCCATGATCTGTTTGTATTGAAATTGCGCCCTGAATATTGGCATTATGCCAATATTCAGGGCGCATTTTTTGAACACAATTAACAAAGAAGTATGGATATATTGACGGTGTATTTTACATGATTTATAATTATAATGAATTGGAGTAAAAACTTTTCAGGAGGGTATGAGAATGAAAAAACGTATATTAAGCATGCTGCTTGCCATTGTTCTTATCTGCAGTCTGTGCATGGTTCCCGCATTGGCCGACAGTGAGGAAGCCGAAGACGGTACTCAGTACCAGACCGTTTTTGTTCACGGACTGCTTGGCTTTGGATACAATGACTTGGCAACCGACCTCATCTGCTACTGGGGCTGCACCTCGGGCAATATGATTGACTACCTTACCGAACAGGGATATGACGTAGTCAATGCATCTGTCGGCCCCTGCTCAAGCTGCTGGGATCGCTGCTGCGAGCTGTTTGCTCAGCTCACCGGCACCGTAACCGACTACGGCGCAGCTCACTCCGCTGCAGTTGAAGCCGCTTACGCAAACGCAGACAACGATCTCAAGCATGACCGCTACGGCCGTGATTACACCGGCGGCGCTATTGTTGACAACTGGGGTCCCATCTATGAAAACGGCAAGGTCGTTGGCTGGTATGACAACAAGCTGAACCTCATCGGCCACTCCTTCGGCGGTCCCACCTCCACCATGCTGCTTGAACTGCTGGCAGAAGGTGATCAGGACGAAATCAACTGGGGCAAGCAGCAGGCAAAGCTTTACGGCGGCGATTGGCATGATTACGTTTCTCCGCTGTTCTGGGGCGACTATGACGGTGAATACCTCATCAACTCCATCACCTCTCTTGCAGGTGTTCTCAACGGCACCACCTTCCTTGATGCCTGCAATGACGAAAGCGAAATCGTTATGTCTCTGTGCACATACATAGCCAGCACCCTCGGCAATACCGATATCAACTACCTCTACGACTTCCAGCTTGAACAGTTCGGTATCAGCTCCGTTCCCGGCATGAATCCCGGCGCAATGGATCTTGAGGCGTTCTTCAAGACTGATAAGGTTGCGGCCTTCCTTGACGGCTATGACAATGCTCTGTACGACCTGTCCGTTCAGGGCTGCAATAATCTTAAACAGGGCTGGGAAACCTACGATAACGTTTATTACTTCTCCTATGCAGGAAACAGAACTCATAAGGACGCTCTCACAGGCAACTATGTTCCCGATGCCGATATGTTCCTTCTGTTCCTCAGCTTCGCAAGCAAGATCGGCAGCTACCAGTACAGCTTCGAGCAGGTGCAGGATATCTACGGACGCAATGTTTCCAACATCAATAAGGACTGGCTTCCCAATGACGGCATGGTAAACACTATTTCCGCACGGTATCCCATAGGCGCCGCCAATAAGCCCTACGATGCAAATGCAATTGAACCGGGCGTATGGCAGTGGAAGGATATGCGTTATGACCACATGACCTTCTGCGGCGGTATTCTTGATCTCAATCCCAAACGTCCCGCAGAAACAAGGGATTTCTATATCGAGATGATGAACAATATCGCAGGCACATCTCCCATTGACAATCCCGCAAAGGACCCCTTCACCGATATTTCAAGAAGCGGTTACCATGACTATATTGTTGAAGCTGCGGAAAAGGGTCTTGTAAACGGCTTTGCCGACGGCACATTCCGTCCCAACGCACCCGTAACCCGCGCACAGTTCATCACAATGCTGTGGCGCGCAGCAGATAAACCCGCTGCAAGCGGTGAGCTCAAGTTCACCGACGCGGATCAGATTGCGGCTGCATACAAAGACGCTGTTGTCTGGGGCGTATCCAACGGCATTATCAAGGGCTACGATGACGGCTCCTTCCGTCCCGACCAGAACATCAGCCGCGCACAGATGGCAACCTTCATGTTCCGCTATCTGAACAGCGTCTCCTATGACTTCGGTGATGTTCAGCCCGTAAGCTTTGAAGATGCAGACCAGATTGCAGGCGCATATAAGAGCGCGGTTGACGCAATCGTTTCCATCGGTATTATGAACGGAACCTCCGCAGCCACCTTTGCGCCCAATGCAGCGGCAAACCGCGGAATGTCCGCAACCGTAATGCTGAGACTGTTCAATCTTCTCCACTGATTAGGTAATACAAAAACGGACTGTAAGGGCGCTCTCACTTAGGGATTAATAGCCCTGAAAGAAGCTGCTTTTCCGTAATACATCGTTAAAAATGCTCGGAATACATAGCCAGTATTCCTGCGCTTTTTGCCTTGTCTTACGAAAAAACATCAATCTCTCAGGGTGCGAAGCAGTTTTGAGCGAGAGATTTTTCGTTCAGACAAAATAACAAAACTCGGCAATGCTGACGCATGCCGAGTTTTGTTATGAGGTATGGGCGGAAAAGATCCGTTCAAAACCTATTCCTCCCTATGTGAGAGCGCCCAATGACGGTCCGTTTTTTTATGCTGTTCATGATTTGTTGTTGAAATAAAACATGGCGTTTAGTATAATTTATCTATTAAGCACAGAGGTGAAAGCTATGCCTGCGTATGTGGAATTTAAGAATGTAAAAAAGGTGTATCAGATGGGCGAGGTGCAGCTCGAAGCCCTGAGAGATATAAGCTTTGAAATTGAAAAAGGCGAGATATGCGTTATTGTCGGCGCATCTGGCGCAGGCAAGACGACCCTTCTCAACATTCTCGGCGGAATGGATTCGCTTTCCTCGGGAAAGGTGAGCCTTGACGGGCAGGAGATCTCCTCCTTCAGCGAAAAGCAGCTTACCACGTACAGACGCTATGATGTGGGCTTTGTGTTCCAGTTTTACAATCTTGTGCAGAATCTGACAGCGCTTGAAAACGTTGAGCTTGCATCACAGATTTGCCGAAATCCCATGGACGCTGCCGATGTAATCGAAATGGTGGGACTGAAGGACAGAGCAAATAATTTTCCCGCACAGCTTTCGGGCGGCGAGCAGCAGCGTGTTGCAATTGCGCGTGCGCTTGCCAAAAATCCGAAGCTCATGCTCTGCGATGAGCCTACGGGTGCGCTTGACTACAACACGGGCAAGGCAATTCTTCAGCTCCTGCAGGATTGCAGCCGCAAAAACGGCATGACGGTTGTTATTATAACTCACAATCAGGCGCTTACAGCAATGGCAGACAGAGTTATTTCCGTAAAAAGCGGAATGATAACAAGCATGGTTAAAAACGAAAATCCTATTCCCATAGAAAATATAGAATGGTAAGGAACGTTTGATGAACAATTCTACGGTAAAGCTTTGTATAAGGGAGATAAAGGGCAGCCTAAGTCGCTATCTGGCCATTTTTGCCATTATCGCACTGGGCGCGGGCCTTTTTATCGGACTGCGTATGTCACGCACCGATTTCCTTGAATCCTTCACAAACTATGCCGCAGAGTACAATTTCTATGATATAAGGCTTATTTCAACCCTCGGACTTACTGATGACGATGCTGCCGCCGTAAAGGATATTGACGGTGTAATTGATGCGGAAGGCGTTGTATCCTCTGACTTTCTCTATAACAACGGGGAAGAGGAAAATCTCATCATGGTGGTACACAGCATTCCCGAAAAGGTAAATCTTGTAAACCTCAAATGCGGAAGAATGCCCGAAAAAGCAAACGAGTGCCTTGCCGACCCTGAAATATATTCCGAGGAGGATATCGGCACCGTAATAAAGCTGTCAAAGGATAACAGCGAGCAGACCTTTGACACCTTTGCATACGATGAATACACGATTGTCGGTCTTTGCGACTCCGTTCTGTACATAAACTATGAGCGTGGCTCAAGCACCCTCGGAAACGGCAGCGTGGAGGGCTATATCTATATCCTCAGGGACGGCTTTTCGCTGGACTGCTATACGGATATCTATCTCACAGTTGATGCCGACGGGTATATTTACTCTGAGGAGTATAAGGAGCAAATCGAGTCCTACAAGAAGCCTCTTGAGACTCTTTTGGCTGAGAGAGCGGAAATCCGCTTCAACGATGTTATCGGCTCTGCCGAGGAACAGCTTGCCGATGCAAGAGAGAAATATGAGTCGGGCATGAGTCAGTATGCGCCTGCAAAGGCCGAGTATGACAAGGGCTATGCAGAGTTTACCGAACAGAAGGAAGCGGCGGAGAAGGAGCTTGCCGAGGCTGAGGAGCAGCTTAAGCAGGCTGAGGCTCTCGCTGCTCCCGGGGCTATGGAAAAGAAGCAGGCGGAGCTTGACGCGGCAAGGGCGCAGCTTGACGCAGGAAGAAAAGAATACGAGCAGGGCGCAGCGGAATACGAGCTTATGAAGTCTGCGGCATACGTGACGGTTGATCCCCGTATTTCCTATTACCGGAGCATTATTGCCCGCTGTGAAGACCGGCTTGCACAGCTTGACGCGGAGCTTAGTGAGCTCAACCTTCAGCTTCAGAATGCCCAGGGGCTTGAGCGCCTGAGTATTCAGGGGCGTATAGGTCTTGCCCAAGCTCAGCGCAATACATATTCGTCAGAACTGAGCAGCGCACAAAACGGTCTCAGCGGCGCTATGGCGGATAAAGCGGCAATAGATGCACGGCTTGCCCCGTATGAAAAAGAGCTTGCAGAGGGCAAGGTGCAGCTTGACGCGGGCTATGCCCGGCTTGACGAGGGACAGCGACAGCTTGACGAGCTGAAGGAGCTTATCGCAAGCGGCGGACTTGAAGCTGCAAAAAAAGAGCTTGCAGAGGGCAAGGCAGAGGCGGAAGAAAGGTTTGCCGCCGCAGAAACGGAGCTGAAGAGCGCAAAGGCCCAGCTTGACGCGGCAAAGGCCGAGCTTGATGCGGGCAAACTGCAGCTTGACGATGCCGAAAAGCAGATAAAGAATATGAATAACGCCGACACCTATGTGCTTGGGCGCGATGCAAACATCGGCTACGTCTGCTTTGAAAGCGATACTGAGGTCGTGGACAGTATTGCGGGTGTATTCCCTGTGTTTTTCTTCCTTGTTGCAGCTCTGGTCTGCCTTACAACCATGACAAGAATGATTGACGATGAGCGCACGCAGGTCGGAATTATGAAGGCCCTGGGCTATTCATCACCGGAAATTATGGGCAAATTCCTGCTGTACTCGGGAAGCGCAACGCTCTTCGGCTGCATTTTCGGCATTGCTGTGGGCGCAATTGTCTTCCCGGTGATCGTTTGGTTCGGATACGGACTGCTCTATAATATCAGCGGACTTTGCTTCAGAATAAACTGGCTGACCGCGTTAGCCCTGACCGCGTTAAACGTTCTCGGTATGCTTGCGGTAACCCGGTACTGCTGCCGCCGTGAGCTGAAGTGTGCTCCCAGTGAGCTGATCCGCCCCAAAGCGCCGGAAGCGGGCAAGCGTATTCTGCTTGAAAGAATAAAACCCATCTGGAACAGACTCAGCTTCATGCAGAAGGTTTCAGCAAGAAACATCATGCGCTATAAAAAGCGTATGTTCATGATAATCGTCGGCGTCGGCGGCTGTACGGCTCTTGTACTTACGGCCTTCGGTCTTAACGATACCATAAAGCACGTTGTATCGGGACAGTATGACGAGGTCTGCCACTATGACTATGAGCTTAACCTTGCCTATGACATGAACGCTGAGGAGCAGAAGCTGTTCCTTGACGAATGCGGTGACTGTGCCGGAGAAGTGAAGTTCCTTTATTGCGGAACGGCTGAGGTGAACTTCGGCGGAATAACAAAAACGGTCAGCCTTTCGGCTGCCGATGACTTTGACTTTGAAGGCTTCATTGACTTCAAAGACGGTGATGAAGAAATTGAGTTTCCCGGATTGAACGAGGTAATAATCAACTGCAATCTTGCACGCCTCATGGACATTGAGGTTGGAGATGAAATCGAGATCACAAATGCGGATATGGACAGTATGCGTCTTAAGGTTTCGGGAATCTTCGACAACTATGTCAATCACTGGCTGTTTGTAAATATTGCCGCCTGTACGGAGCAGTGGGGCTATACTCCCGAGATGAAATCCGCATATATATGCGCACCGGACGGGGCAGATGTATATGAAAACGGCGAAAAGCTTTCCGAAGTTGACGGTGTGCGAAGCATAAGCCTATGCGCAGATACAAGGGCGAGAATTGAAAATATGCTTTCAGGTCTTGCGGTGGTTATTGCCGCAATAGTAATCTGCGCGGGACTTCTGGCCTTTATTGTTCTCTACAACCTTACGAATATCAATATTTCCGAGCGCATAAGAGAAATTGCCACCATAAAGGTGCTCGGCTTCTACAAAAATGAAACCGCAAGCTATGTTTTCCGCGAAAACATGGTGCTGACGGGTATGGGCGCTGTTTTCGGGCTGCTTCTGGGCGTTGTGTTCCATGCCTTTGTAATGAATCGCATTAAGGTTGATATGCTGTATTTTGAGCCGTATATCAGATCCCTGAGTTTTATTATTGCAATCGTGCTGACCTTTGTATTTTCTCTGATTGTAAATCAGATAATGCGCCGCAGAATAGATAATATTGATATGGCGGGCGCACTGAAGTCCATTGAGTGATTTGACAATTGGCACATAATGCACTATATTGGTTATGTTAATTTCTTTTGAAGGTAGATACTATGGAAGAAACTAAAATGGTAACTCTGCCAGGCTGGGAAACCGTTCGCTGCATAGGCAGCGGAAGCTCCGGCAATGTCTACGAGTTGAGAAAAAGAGATGAATACGGCGGCGATTTCCACACCGCTCTGAAGGTCATCTCCATTCCCTCCAGCGAGAAGGAATATGAGGAGATGAAAAACAGCATGCCCGAGTATGCCCTGCGGGCAAAGCTCAGGGAAAAGGTGGAGGAAATCAGCAACGAGTATCGTCTTATGGGCGTACTAAAGGGTCACCCGAACATCGTAAGCTGCGAGGACCAGATGATCGTTCCCCACAGTGACGATATGGGCTGGGATATCTATATCCGCATGGAGCTGCTTACGTCGCTGCCCGACTATGTGCATGAGCACGGCATCACCGGCAGTGAGGTCATGAAGCTCGGTGTGGATATCTGCAGCGCGCTTGAAGCGTGCAGCAAGAACGGAATTATCCACAGAGATATTAAGCCTCAGAATATTTTCGTCAGCAAGTACGGCGATTTCAAGCTCGGTGATTTCGGTGTTGCCAAGGCTACAACAATGGGAAGTCTTGACAAGGTCGGCACTTATTCCTACATGGCACCCGAGGTGTACAAGGGCAAGGTTTATAACGAGAGCGTTGATATGTATTCTCTCGGAATGGTGCTCTACTGGCTGCTCAACGAGCGCAGAGGGCCGTTCCTGCCGCTTGGTACGCAAATGCCCACCGATGAGCAGATTGCCGACGCGCATCTCCGGAGATATCGGGGTGAGGCTGTTCCGGCACCGAAAAACGGCAATCCCGCACTCAAGCAGGTTGTTGTCAAGGCGTGCTCCTTTAAGCCGGAAAATCGCTATGCCAGTCCCACGGAAATGAAAAAAGCGCTGAACATGGCCATAAACGGCAAGCTGTGGCAGAACACCGCCGTTGCTGAAGATGAGCCCACGGTACGTGAGGTCGTACCCGTAAGCCCCGCAGCCGTAAAGCCGCAGCCTATGGAGAAGCCGCAGCCCATGACGAAGAAGCCTCAGCCTGCACCTCAGCAGCTTAAGCCTCCTGCACCGGCTGTAAAGCCAAAACCCGCTCCGGAGAAGAAAAAGCCCGCACCGGTGCGAGAGGAAAGAGACGATGAGCGAAACGGAATTTCGGCAGCTGCCGTAATCCTTGCAATACTGCTTACCTTAATGATTGTTGGCGCTGTAATATTCTTTTTCGGCGATGAGCTGTTCAATTTTGGCGGAAAAGATTCCGAACCGTCTTCAGCACCTACGGAAACCGTTGAACCGACATTTGAAATAATGTCGCTGATTTTAAGCTCTCCGTCAATGACGGTAAAAGAGGGAATGAGCGAAAAGCTGGACGTTACCTTCATTCCCGATCTTCCCGAAGATTTTGAGGTTAAGCTTGTGTGGCGAAGCAGCAACAGCAATATTGTAAAGGTTGACGGAGACGGCAATGTGGAGGGTATTTCAGCAGGCACTGCAACGATCCGCGTTTATGTTGAAGACAAGATGGAGCTTTATGATGAGTGCATAGTCGCCGTTGAAGAGCCTGTTGCCACAAAAATCGAGATCCTGTCTTACCCCGATATTACCAGATATTCTCTGGGCGATGAGCTTGACCTGACAGGTCTGACGATTAAGGTTTATTACGATAACGATACGCATAAGACCATAACCGATCCCAACGAGTATAAGGTTAAGGCCGATCTCAGCTCACTCGGCTATCGAACGGTTACGATCACTGTTGATGAAGCAAGCGTTGACTTTGACGTTTGGGTGGGCTTGTTCTGATAACGAGATATCAAAAAAACTCCACTGCGTAGCAGTGGAGTTTTTGCAGTATATGTAAGCTTAAGCTTCGTTGATGATGCGGTGGATAACTGCGGTGCAGTGCTCTTTGTCGTAAAGAACGGGAACGGGGTAGAAGGGGTTGCATTCTGCAAGTGCCCACTCGACCATCTGAGGAATATCCTTTTCCTGAATGTGAGTGAAGCCGGTGGGAATATTCATGCGCTGGTTCATTGCGCGGATCTCCGCAATAAACGCCTTTGCCTTCTGCTCGTCGGTGCCTTCGACCATTACGCCGGTGAGCTCAGCCATGTGAGCGAGCTTCTTGTAAACCTTCTCGCCGTAGTCTTCCAGAACGATGGGGAGGATAACTGCGTTGGCAAGACCGTGAGGGGTATTGTAAAGACCGCCCAGGGTGTGTGCGATGGCGTGAACGTTGCCGACACCTGCGCGAGTGAATGCGAAGCCTGCCTTGAAGGAGGCGATGAGCATCTGCTCACGGGCTTCCATATCGTTGGGGTCATTGTATGCACGCTCGAGATACTTGAAGATAGCAACAGTTGCCTCTTCGGAAAGACGAATGGTTTCCTTGGTGTTGTAGGTCCAGGACACATAAGCCTCAAGAGCATGGGTAAGTGCGTCCATACCGGTGGTTGAGGTCTGCTTCTGGGGCAGATTGCGAGTCATTTCGGGGTCAAGAATTGCATACTTGGGAACGAGGCACAGGTCCATGATAGCATACTTGTGGTGGGTTTCCTGGTCGGTGATAACTGCTGCAATGGTAGTTTCGGAGCCGGTGCCGGAGGTGGTGGGAACTGCGACGAAGGGAGGAATCTTGTGCATGACCTTCAGCAGACCTGCCATCTTGTTGACGGATTTGTTGGGGTGAACAACTCTTGCAGCTGCACCCTTTGCAGCGTCCATGGGGGAGCCGCCGCCGATTGCGAGGAAGCCGTCACAGCCTTCTTCGAGGTACATCTTCTGAATCTCATTGACAACCTTTACAGTGGGATTGGCTTCAACTTCGGAATAATGGGCGTAGTTTATGTTTGCTTCGTCCAATAGCTTTTTAATTTCGGGAGCGATTGTTCTGCCAACGGTACGACCGGTAACGATCATGACCTTATGGACATTTTCATTTTTGAACAGACCGGGGATAGCGGTAATGCTGTTGCGGGTAATGGGCTTACGCCAGGGAAGCATACGGGCGCCGATGTCGAAAATAGCCTGATAAGTGCGATAGTAGGCTTTTTTCATCTTTGACATAAAATTCATTTCCAATCTCCTTTACAAATTTTTGTTTCTATATTAAAAATATATATGATATATATGTAATTACTTTACTGCATATTTTTTTTGAAGTCAAGCAATTCGGGTAATATTTAATGTCTAAATATAAACAAAGGGTAAAGTTTGCTAATATATGGCTGGCTGCATTTTCGTTAAGTATGACGATTGACTTTTGACATCAATGGAATAATAATGTTATAATACCAGAAAAGAAAAGAGGGAACGCATTTGAAGAAAATTACGAGAGTTGCTCTTGTAACCTCCGGCGGTGACTGCCAGGGGCTCAATGCCGCTATGCGCGGTATCGGCAAGGCACTTTACAACAAAATTGAAAACCTTGAAATATTCGGAATGTATGACGGCTACCGCGGCCTTGTTGACGGCGATTACATGTATATGGAGCCAAAAGATTTTGCGGGTATTCTGACTCGCGGAGGCACTATCCTGGGAACCTCGCGTCAGAAATATGTTCCCGGCAAGGATATTGTGGACGATGAGGGCAACAGTCTTATTCCCGCCATGAAGGACACATATAACCGACTTAATCTTGATTGCCTTGTTATTCTCGGCGGCAACGGCACCCAGAAAAGCGCCAAGCTTCTCATGGACGCAGGCATGAACGTTGTAACTCTGCCTAAAACTATCGACAATGATATTTGGGGAACAGACACAACCTTTGGTTTTCAAAGTGCCGTGGACATTGCCACAAACGTCATTGACTATATTCACTCAACCGCAAGCTCTCACAGCCGTGTATTTCTCGTGGAGCTTATGGGGCGAGATGCGGGCTGGCTGACACTTCACGCAGGCATAGGAAGCGGTGCAGACATTATTCTGCTGCCCGAAATCCCCTACGACATAGAAAAGGTCATTGCGGCGATCGAACAGCGCAGAAAAAGCGGTAAGAGCTTTACTATCATTGCCGTTGCAGAAGGCGCAAAGAGCATTAATGACAAGATCATCGGTGAAGAGGAAAGCCGAAAAAAGCGTGAGGAAGCCGGACATTCCACGATTTCCTATGAAATTGCCGCCCGGATCGAAGAAATAACAGGGCAGGAGGCACGAGTCACCGTTCCCGGACACTACCAGCGAGGAGGCCCGCCTTGCCCCTATGACAGAGTTCTTGCAACCCAGTTCGGAACAGCGGCTGCGGAGCTTATAGTAAATAAGCAGTACGGACGCATGGTTGCCATAAAGGACGGCGAGATTGTTTCAATTCCTCTTGAGGAAGCTGCAAGCAAAACAAAATTTTTGCCTACCGACCATCCGCTTATTCAGGTCGCACGGGATATCGGCATTTCGTTCGGAGACTAAATCAAATAAAAACGCAGGTGCAATTGCACCTGCGTTTTTCAGCTTATTATTCCTTATTTGCGTTGATGGCATTGATGCCGCCCATGAGTATATCCTCACAGCTTTTTGCAAATACATCCGGCGCCACGGGAAAGTCGTCCTGAATCCACATATTATAGGAGTGCATAACACCGCCTGAAATGAAATGGGCATAGATGCGTGCAAGGTCGTATCCGCCGAGATTTTCAACAAGTATTTCATCGTCAAGAATGAATTTTGTCAGCCAGTCCTTAAGCATAATGCCGAGGTCATATACGTTTACGAACTTGAAAAGACGCTTGGAAGGGTCACGGCTTGCATACATCATTTCGGCAGCCATCTTGAGAACAGGAGAGGGGTCTTTTGCCAGACCGCTTGGCTTGTAATCACCGAAGAGATTGTCCGCATGCTTGTAAAGATCTGCGATCAGAGTTTGCTTTACGGTCTCAAGATTCTCGAAGTGGGCATAAAAGGTGCCTCGGCTTATGTTGGCCTTTTTAAGAAGCTCGCTGACGGTTATGTCCTTGAAATCCTTTTCGTACATTATTTCAAGAAGAGCATCTTTGATTGCCTTCTTTGACTTTTCAACCATTCTGTTTCCGTTTGCCATATTA
>JAZRZJ010000030.1:0-7391 GCA_045601285.1 Oscillospiraceae bacterium | reverse complement strand
AATCAATCCTCTCATCGGCTCCGCAGGCGTTTCCGCAGTTCCCATGGCAGCCCGTGTTTCTCAGGACGTGGGCCGCAGGTACAACAAGAGCAATTACCTGCTTATGCACGCAATGGGTCCCAATGTGGCAGGCGTCATCGGCTCTGCCATTGCCGCAGGCTTCCTGCTCTCCGTATTCGGCGGCTGATTTACAAAAAATAAAGAACCGGAAATACGATGTATTTCCGGTTCTTTATTTTCCTTGCAGAGTTGATTATTCAATTTCTCTGTACATTGCGGGAGCTTCGTCCTTTTTCGCGGTTTCGTTCACGTTCAGCACCTCAACCCTGAGTGTGCGCTGACCGAAAGCGACCTCAATGATATCGCCAACCTTCACCTGATAGCTGGCCTTTACCTGCCTGCCGTTTACGCTGACGCGTTCACCGTCGCAGGCTTCGTTTGCAACCGTGCGGCGCTTTATAAGGCGGGACACCTTAAGATATTTATCAAGTCTCATATAATTTCTCCTGTAAAAAAACAGCCGACTGACAAGTCGGCTGTTTCAGCATGAATTACTTTGCAACTGCGTCCTTCATTGCCTTGCCGGCCTTGAAGAAGGGGACCTTGCTTGCAGGAATCTTGATTTCTTCCTTGGTCTTGGGGTTGCGGCCGATGCGCTCACCGCGCTCCTTGATATCGAATACGCCGAAGCCTACCATCTGAACCTTTTCGCCGGAAACGAGGGTGTCAACGATGGTATCAAATGCGGCATTAACAGCCTTTTCGGTATCCTTCTTGGAGAGACCGGTCTTTTCTGCGACGGCTGCGATAAGTTCTGCCTTATTCATGTGTTTTCCTCCTAGTAAATCTATACGGCAACATGCCTTTTATTATATCCCGAAATCCGCCTTTGCAGACTCAGGTACATTACTGAAACGTCAGCTAAAAGAATTTATCATATTTTGCCTGCTACTGCAAGCCTTTTTTTGTAAATTTGCTTATTTTTTCACGCTTTTATACCATTCTCAGCAGCTTTGCAATCTTATCTCCTTTTGGAATAAGCTTCATATCCTCGGCGGTAATTGCCCGGAGCCTGATAACCGACACGGCGTACACTATCACCGCAGCGAAAATGGAAACGCACATGGCGGCGAGCGTAAACATGGTGCCGCCCGCGTGAAGCAGAGTCTTTGCGCCGTAGAAAATAGCATAGGCCACAACGCCCATAATTACCGTAGGCACCAGAGGACGCAGGAACACGTTTTTCATGGAAATGGGTGCCTTGATGCTGCGGCGGATAAAGATGAGGTTCATGACGCACATGGTGATATAGCAGCAGAGAGTGCCGATGGGTGCGCCGTAGATGTTTATCTCGGGAATAGCAACCACGAACCAGTTGACAGCAATCTTAACAATGCCGCCTGCGATGATGGAGTAAACAGTGAGCTTTTCGCTGCCCGATGCCTGAAGCACCGCGGTGCTCATGAGTGAGAAGCAGACGAAAACTGAGGCCACACCCAGCAGGCACAGCAGCATACCGCCTGCCTCATGCGCATCGGCATAAAGCACGTTCATGATGGGGGTTGACAGCACGGCAAGTCCTACGCCCATGGGAAGCGCAAGGGCCATGGAAATTCGCAGGGAGTCCTCGGAAATCTTTGCCGCGCCGGTGTTGTTCTTCCTTACGATTTCCGCCGCGATTGCGGGAACAATGGAAACAGTCAGCGGAGTGATAAATGCCGCAGGCAGATTGAACAAAGTCTGCGCCTTGCCGTAAACGCCGTAAAGGGTTTTGGCCTCCTGATAGCTGAAGCCGGCGGCGTCCTGAAGTCTGCCCATGCAGAGACTGGAATCAATCATGTTCAGCAGAGCAAGCACAACGGAGCCCAGAGCAATGGGGATCCCGATGCGCACAAGGTCCTTGAATATCTCCCCTCTGCTGTCGGGAACATCGGGCTCCGCAACAACTTCAAAGCGGTAGTTGCGTGCCTTGTAAATCATCATATAGACAAGCGCCGCAAAGGAGCCTGCCACAACGCCGCAGATCGCGCCTGCGGAGGAAACGGAAAGCTCGCTTCCCTGCTTGACAAAATACCATGCCAGCAGAAGTCCGGTTGCAACCTTTGCCAGAACGTCGAGAACCTGACTCACAGTTGTGGGAATCATATTGCCGTAGCCCTGAGTAAGACCGCGGTAAGCCGAGGCAACACAGCACAGAAGCACGGCGGGTGAAAGCACCTTGATGCACAGCGCAATACTGGGGTTGTTCATAAGGTCTGCAAGCCAGTCGGGGAAAATGAACATAACAGCCGAGCACGCAAGACCGAGGACAAGGAAGGTTACCCACGCAACATTGTATGTGCGGCGCTCCTGCATAACGCGTCCCTGGGTATGCGCGGCGCTTATCATGCGTGACAGTGCCACGGGAAAGCCTGCGGTGGCCAGCGTCAGAAACACGCTGTAAACGTAATATGCAGACAGGAACAGGGCATATCCGTCATCACCGAGCATATTGCCGAGAGGGATTTTATAGATTGCGCCCAGTATTTTCATAAGAATTACGCCCACGGTCATTATTGCCGCGCCGTGAAGGTAATTCTGACCTTTTGAAGATTCTTTTGCCACGGATTCAGCTTCCTTTCAGCTATGTGAAAATTGCGTTAAATATATACCATAAATATTACAAATTCAATAAGAATATGTGAACTTACGGAATGAATTTCAGTACGGCAACCTGCTGTGGTGTGTCGCGGTCAATGGCAATTGTGTTGGTGTCATACCATTTGACTATGGGATAAGGCATATACTGGTCGGTGAATGCCTCAATGCGCTCAAGTCTGCGGTTTCCGCACTTGTCATGGGCATAGTGCATAGGGATAACCACATTCGCCTCAAGCTCGTCCGCAAGGGGCTTTGTGTAGATTGCGGGCATGGCGCGGAAGCCGCCGCAGGCAATCATCAGCACATCTGCATGGGAGATATCAAACTTGTCGTTATCCGTAAGTCCGCAGGCATAGTCGCCCATATGTACGATTTTAAAGCCGTCCCATTCAATCATGTGCACGGTGTTTTCGCCGCGCATTATTCCCCACTTTTCATCGTGGAAGGTGTCGAACTTTGTGACGGTAAAGGGACAGGGCTTGCCCTGACCTGTGAGCTTGACTCCCTCGCGGTAGTTGTGTCCCTTATGCTCATGGCTCACAAGCACGGCATCGGCGGTAACAGACAGCCGCGGATAACCCAGGTCCAGACACATATAGGGGTCAATTACCACGCTGTAGCCCTTGTGCGATATTTTGTAGCAGGCATGTCCAAGCCATTTAATTTCCATAATGCTTCCTCTTAAAGACAGATGCCCCGGAAGGCATCTGTCGGATATGATTTATTCGTCAAGCAGGTGCTCGCCTATTCTGTAGACATTGCCTGCGCCTACGGTGAGAATGAGGTCACCGGGCTTTGCCTCTTCCCTGAGGCTGTCCTCGATTTCCTCGAAGGTTTTGAAGAATCTTGCGCCTTCGATTTCTGCCGCCAGGTCTGCGGAGGAAATTCCCAGCGTATTCTTTTCACGGGCGGCAAATATTTCCGCAAGATAGGTAAGGTCGGGACGTCTGAGCTGACGCAGGAAATCGCCGAAAAGCGCCTTTGTGCGCGTGTAGGTGTGGGGCTGGAAAACAACGATCGTGCGCTTATAGCCGAGGTTTTCCACGGCGTCAAGCAGAGCACGGACTTCACCGGGGTGATGCGCATAGTCATCGTAAACATCTGCGCCGTTGTATTTGCCCTTAAATTCAAAGCGTCTGCCCGCTCCGCTGAAGCCCGCAAGACCGTATTTGATTGCCGTGGGCTTGATGCCGAGGCAGATGCTTGCGGCGGCCGCCGCAAGCGCGTTCTTGATGTTGTGCTCACCGGGAACGTGAATGGTTACACGCTCAAGCGTTTTGCCCTTGTAGATAAGGTCAAACTCGGTCAGAGGGCCGATGCTTGTTATGTTCCTTGCATATACATCGGCTTTGGGCGAAAGACCGAAGGTCACAACATTGCGCTCAAGTCCCTTGATTGCGTCCATGGTGTTATCGTCATCAAGATTTGCGACGATGTAGCCGTCCTCCGCGGGAACGTGAGCTGCAAACTCACGGAAGGATTTCTTTATATCCTCAATATCCTTGAAGAAGTCGAGGTGGTCCTCCTCGATGTTCAGGATAACCGCAACCGTGGGATAAAAGGACAGAAAAGAATTATAGTATTCGCAGGATTCCATGACGATGGTATCGCCGCCGCCTACGCGGTGGCCTGCCTTTAGCAGAGGCAGAGTTCCGCCTATCATTACCGTAGGGTCCTGCTCTGCAGCCATGAGAATATGTGTACACATGGAGGTTGTTGTGGTTTTGCCGTGGGTGCCGGAAATGCAGAGGGCGTTGCGGTAGCCCTTCATGATTGCGCCCCAGGCCTGAGTGCGCTCAAAAACGGGAATACCCAGCTCATGCGCCCGGATAATTTCGGGATTGTCATCATGGGCGGCGGCGGTGCGGACAACAAATTCCATATCGGAAGTGATATTTGCCTTCTCCTGACCGATGATGACCTCAATACCCTTTTCGCGAAGCTTCGAGGTGCGCTCGCTTTCGGAAATATCGGAGCCGCTGATTTTAAGTCCCATGCCAGAAAGCACCTCTGCCAGAGGCGACATGGAAACGCCGCCCACTCCGATGAGATGGCCGCGTCTGCCTTTATTTAAAAACTCTGTAAAATCCATATATTACAAACTCCTCATCAAGATGAAAAAGTTAACTTTTTAGCTATTGAAGTAATTTTTCGCAAGTGATATTATAATTAAAAAGTAGTACGCAGTCAAGCAATACCGAAAAATGATTATTCTGCCGCCGCATTTGCGGCACGGAGGCATACTATGTCGCAGATTACCCCTCCAAAATACATACGCCAGATTCTTTTCGGTCTGCAGTCACGCGGACACGACGCCTACCTTGTGGGCGGCTGTGTGCGTGATATTGTCATGGACATTGCTCCGCAGGACTGGGATATCTGCACCTCCGCGCTTCCCGAGGAGGTCATGGCGCTTTTCCCCGATTCACGTCCCACGGGGCTGAAGCACGGCACCGTTACGGTTATTGTGGGCAGCAAGAGCGCCGAGGTCACCACCTTCCGCACCGAAGGTGACTACCGCGACCACCGCAGACCCGATTCCGTCACCTTTGTTTCCGACCTTATCACCGACCTCAGCCGTCGGGATTTCACCATGAACGCCATTGCCCTTTCCGCAGACGGCATGGTTTCCGACCCCTTCGGCGGCATTACGGACATTAAGAACCGCACTATCCGCTGTGTAGGCGAGCCCATGCTCCGTTTTGGCGAGGACGCCCTGCGAATGTTCCGCGCCCTGCGCTTTTCCGCGCGTCTTGGCTTTACCATTGAATTTGAAACCCTGGGCGCAATCGAGGCAAACGCCCATCTCGCCTCCGAGCTTGCACCGGAGCGTGTGCGCGATGAGCTGGAGAAAATTCTTCTCACCCAGCGCCCCGAAACCGTGAGCGCCGCAGTTTCCTTCGGGCTTCTGAAGCGCTATATCCCCGGCTCTGGCTGGAGAACGCCCAACTTTGCCGACATTGCGGCGCTTCCGAAAAAGCCGCTTATACGATGGGCCGCATTTTCAATTATGCTGCAGAAATACGGTTTTATCCCCTCTGTGTATGATTTTCTTCAGCAGCTGCGTCTTGACGGACGCACTCTCCGCTGCTGTGAGGACGCGTCGGAAATTCTCAGGAACGAGCTCCCCTCCCATAAGCTCGGCTGGAAAAAGCTTCTGCACCGCTACGGAGTTGACACCGTAAGCTGTGCGGTTTCCGCAAACGAGGCGCTCAACGGCGTGAGTATGGAAAAAGAGCTGCGTGCCGTTCTCAAAAGCGGCGAATGCTTTTCTCTCAAGCACCTTGCGGTCACGGGCGATGACCTGCTTGACCTCGGTCTGCGCGGGCAGGAGCTGGGCGAAATGCTCAATTTCCTGCTGGACTATGTAATGGAATATCCCGACAACAACCGACGCGAGATACTTCTTGCTCTCGCGAAGCCGGAGGACAACTGATGAAAGACATGAACGAGCTTAAAAATGAATGCCTCGGCTGTCAGGAATGCCCTCTGGGTGCTGCCCGCACAAATCTTGTGTTCGGTGTTGGCAATGAAAATGCCGAGATTATGCTCATTGGCGAGGGTCCCGGTGAGCAGGAGGACCTGCAGGGCGTTCCCTTTGTGGGACGCGCAGGCAAGCTCCTTGACGATATGCTTGAGATGATCGACCTTGACCGCAGCAAAGTCTACATCGTAAACATCGTAAAGTGCCGTCCGCCGAAAAACCGTGACCCCGAGACAAATGAGAAGGACGCCTGCCGTCACTGGCTGAATGAGCAGATAGACCTTGTTGACCCCAGAATAATTATATGCTTAGGCAGAATTTCCGCCACCGCTTTAATAAGCGAGGACTTTCGCATAACACGCGACCACGGCAAGTGGTTTGACATAGACGGCAGAAGATTTACCGCGATATACCACCCCTCCGCGCTTTTGCGCGATGTCACAAAACGCCCCGAGACCTTCGCGGACCTGCGCTCTATTCGCGCAGAGATCAGAAATATATGTAAGGAAACCTACTGAAAATGCCCGAGCTTTTAAGGCTGAGTCCGGAGCTTTACCCCGAACTCGAAAAATATTTCAAAACCGAAAACTCCCGCAGCGCGGATTACTCCTTCGGCAACGTTTTTATGTGGAACGGGCGTTTTAAGCCGCTGTTCTCATTTTGCGGTGACAGGCTTGTTACCCTGCTTTGCCGGAGGGACGGGCTGTATTTTTCGTTCCCCATAGGCTCGGGCGATATCGCCCCCGCCTTTGAGCTTATGCGTGAATACTGCCGTGAAAACGGTCTTGCCTTCAGACTCTGCGGAGTCTGCGATGAGCATCTTGAGCTTATAAACAGCGCCTATCCCGATACCTTTAGCGCAGTCGATGACAGGGATTTTTCGGATTATATCTACCGCGCAGACACACTTTCCGCATACCCCGGCAAGCATCTGCACTCCAAGCGCAACTTCTGCCACGGCTTTGAGGCCGAGCACGACTGGAGCTTCGGTGAGCTCAAGCCGGAGCTTATCCCCGACTGTCTTAAAATGCTCGATAACTGGACAAGACTTTCCGCCGAAAGGCTCGACCCGGATATTGTGTTCGAGCGCACAGCAATCGAGCGCGGCTTTGAAAGCTTTGAATCCCTCGGTCTTGAGGGAGGTGTTCTTTTTGCCGACGGCACGCTCGTTGGCTTTACCGTGGGAGAAAAAATAAGCAGCGACACCTTCTGCGTTCACTTTGGAAAGGCATATCCCGCCATCGTCGGCGCCTACCCCATGCTCTGC
>JAZRZJ010000029.1:0-7190 GCA_045601285.1 Oscillospiraceae bacterium | reverse complement strand
CAGATGCAGACGCTGATGCAGATGCAGACGCTGATGCAGATGCAGACGCCGATGCCGATGCAGACGCTGATGCAGATGCAGACGCTGATGCAGATGCAGACGCTGATGCAGATGCAGACGCCGATGCAGATGCAGACGCTGATGCAGATGCAGACGCTGATGCAGATGCAGACGCTGATGCAGATGCAGACGCCGATGCCGATGCTGATGCAGACGCCGACGCTGATGCAGATGCAGACGCTGATGCAGATGCAGACGCTGATGCCGATGCAGACGCCGACGCAGACGCCGACAGCGACACACCTGATGATCCTGCAGATGATGACGATGATCCCCCCGCGCCTGCAAAGACCGGAGACAACCGTCCCATTGCCTTCCTCAGTGTTGTTGCAATCAGCAGCTTGCTCGCATTAACCGCTACTTACCGCAAAAAAGAAGAAAACTAATCAAATGTGGGCGATTGGTTGACTTATTAAGAATTTTTATATAAAATAGGAGTGGCTAAGGTCACTCCTATTTTATTTTTAACAGAGGCGAAAAAAATGGGCAGAAGTCAGAATCGCAAGAAATATGTTAATCACAACAAAAAAAGCAACGCAAAAAGAAAGCGTGAGGGCAAAACTGCGCTTATAATTGCGTTGATCGCCGTTGTCCTCATTATTACTGCAGTTGTAGTTTTCTTCCTCATAGATAAGCATGAGCGTGCAACGCTTATGGATCTTTACGATGAAAAGGCATCTCTTTTACGCAGTGAAATAGTTTCAGACAATATCAGCGGCAAGATGGCTCCCGGAACTCCGGCACGTGTTGTTTTCATTTCCGTCTGCAACGGCACGGAGCGTGCTCACGTTTTCACCGGAACCGGCACCGACAACGGCGCTGCCTTTGACGATGCCAACGAGCAGGCCAGAGATTATGTGGAGGCCAACGAGTTTAATCCGCTGTGGCTCAAGGCAGATATAGTAAACAGCTCGCAGCTTCTCAGCTCTGCCAAGTTTTCCGTTGAGCTGAAGCATTGGCGGCACGAATTTTTCCGCTGCGGTGTTTCCTTTGACCTCAATTTCAATACCGCGCTGCTTGAAGCAGAGCTGAACGGTGCTAAAATTCTCGAATATGATGAGGAGTGCGTTGATTTTAACTATCTCAACACTTATCTGAAGAAAGCAGACCGCACTCCCCTGACCTTACTTCCCGATAACTACGTCGTATTTACCTGCGACGGCTGGTTCTGTGACGATGACAGTACTGTATATAAGCTCAACAACAGCGGTTATGAGTACGGCAGACGTGATATTGAGCTTATTGACAAGGATTTTGCCGAGCAGGTTGTCACAAGCGCCTCAGGCTTTCTTATCGACCAGGTTAAAGCCGACGGCAGCTTTGTTTACGGCATTTATCCCCGCTTTGACCGCGATATTGATAACTACAATATAGTCCGCCATGCAAGTACCCTCTGGAGTCTTATCTGCCAGTTTAAGATGACCGGCGATGCGGAGCTTATTCCCGTAATCGACAGTGCAATCGAGTACATGGCTGACAACTACATTGTCTATTCAGATGACAATACCGCCTATCTTCTTGAGAAAAAGTCCAACGAGATCAAGCTCGGCGGCTGCGGCGTTGCCGTAATTGCGCTTACCGAATATATGGACACCTTCAAGACAGATAAATACGAAGACCTGTGTGTTGCCCTCGGAAACGGCATTCTTAATATGTTTGATGAAAGCACCGGCGAGTTTTATCACATTCTTAACGGCGATTTCACCTGCAAGGAAGCCTTCAGGGTCGTCTATTATGACGGTGAAGCATGCTTTGCTCTTTGCAAGCTCTACGGTCTCACCGAAGACAGCAAGTGGCTTGATGCCGCCGAAGCCGCCGTCGGTCACTTCATAAAGGCTGATTACACGCAATACAAGGACCATTGGATCGCGTACACAATGAACGAGCTCACAAAGTACGTTGACAAGGAAGAGTACTACGAGTTTGCACTGCGCAACGCACAGGAAAACCTCGACAGAATTTATAACCGCGACACAACATATCACACCTATTTCGAGCTTCTCATGGCAACCTTTGAGGTTTATGACAGAATGGTGGAGCGCGGGATCCATGTTCAGTACGCAGAAAATGAATTTGACCTTGAGTACTTCCTCAAAACCGTTTATGCCCGTGCTGACAGGCTTCTTGACGGCTATTTCTTCCCCGAATATGCCATGTATATGCAGAATCCACAGCGCATTCTGAACACCTTTATGGTGCGTCACGACGGCTATCGGGTACGAATTGACGACGTTCAGCACAGCATCGGCGGCTATTACCTTTACTACGAAGACTATGAAAAGCTTGTGGAATACGGCATGCTGGAGTGCAGAGACCAATGAGAAAAGCAATACGCATAGCTGCCCTGATTGTATTCATTGCAAGCATTGCAGGCTTGGCCTACTTTCTTGTGGAAGACTATATGGATACGCGTCATCAGAAGGAGCTGGACGAGCTTCGCGGCATTGATGCGGAAATTCCCGACATTCTCGATGAGTACGCCGCCTTGTACAAGGAAAACTATGACACGATCGGCTGGCTTAAAATCGAAGGAACAAACATCGACAACGTTGTAATGTACGCTCCCCACATCTATGAAAAATATCTCCGCAATGACTTTTACGGAAATCATTCCACACGCGGCTGTTTGTACGTTGCCGAAAACTGTGATATTTTCAAATCGGACAATATCATAATTTACGGTCACAATATGCACGACGGCTCCATGTTCGGCACTCTTCCCTACTATGCCGATGAAGATTTCTACAAGGAGCACAAGACATTTTCGTTTGATACCATTTACGAGAAGCAGACCTATGAGGTCGTTGCGGCAATCAAGACCTCAATTCCCCCCGACAATGTGGAATGCTTCAGATACTATGAATACGTGGGCAAGGACGATACGGAAATGTTCAACCGGTACGTTCAGTTTATTGAGGAAAATCAGCTTTACGATACGGGTGTTGAGCTTCAGGAGGGCGATGACATTCTCACTCTATCCACCTGCGCCTATCACACCGACGACGGCAGATTCATTGTTGTTGCAAGAAAAATAAGTTAAAATCTACAAATAAGACCTGCCGCGAATAAGGGCGGCGCGCCATAGGGATTAATAGGTTTTGAACGGCCCTTTTCCGCCCATGCTCCATAAAAAATACGGCAATGCTGTTGCATTGCCGTATTTTTGTTATATTGTCTATATTGTCTGAATGAAAAATTTCTTACTCAAAACTTCCCGGTACCCATAAAGCACGGAACAAGGCAAAAGCACAGGTCTTTATTATCGTATTCATTCAGCATTTATCAAACGGTCGAAGCGTGCAAGCATTGTTGCGCACTGGGCGCGGGTTGCATCGCCCTGGGGTACAAGTGTTATGCTTGTCTTACCGTTAATTACTCCGTTTGCAACTGCCCAACGCATTGCGGGCTTTGCAAATTCCGAAACACTTCTGCGGTCGGAGAAACGCAAAAGCGCAAGTGTATTCTTCTCAGCAGGGTCTGCATAGCCATTTACGCAGGCATATCTGTACAGCATCGTAGCAAGCTGCTCGCGGGTTATCAACTGGTCCGGTCTGAAGGTGTTATCACTGTAGCCCTGAATTACGCCCGTGTTGTATGCCCAGATTACAGCATCGGTGCAATATCTGCCTTTGGCAAGGTCTTTGAACGGGTGGCTCATACCACTTACATCAGGGGAGCCTGCCATACGGTAAAGGACGGTTGCCACCATGCCTCGTGTCATTGTCTCATTGGGGGCAAATACAGTTTCCGCAGTACCCTTCATGAGTCCGTTTTCGTAGCAGTAAGTCACGTCTTCATAGCACCAGTCCCCTGGCTTTACGTCCTCAAAGGGAATGCTCTTGGGAATTACCTTGAGCATCTGCTCCGCCATGTAGCGATGGCCCGCAAGGTCGGGGTGAACGGTGATTGTGAAATACTCCCAGAAGTAGTCATCGCCGAGGGTCGTAGGATAGGTTTCGGTACCCACAACATCTGCAAAGCAGCAGTTGGGATACTCTTTGCAGTAGGCTTCAAGATGCTTGTTTATCTTGTTCACAATGCCCTGAAGAAGTATGCTTGCATCAAGGCTTTCGGAAACGCGCATATACTGCAGAGGGTTGTAAACACCAACGTTAATAACCGTAATGTCGGGATTTAACTCGTAAATCTCGTCAAGAATGATATCATAGTTGGTAAAATACTGGTCAATTGTTGCGGAGAAGGTGCTTATCATTGTGCTAAGCAGGTCTGCAATCTTTCCCATGCTCTCATACAGCTCGATGAGCTTGCTGAAAGCTGCACCAAGATTGCCGGTGCGCTCAAAAAATTCGCGTATTTCAGTGAGTGCAGGGTTAGATGTATCGGCCGTAAGCTCTCTCATCACAACACCGAAGCTGAAGGAAAATACATCGTTGGAACCGAGATTCAGTGACAGCAGGTCGGTATTTTTAATGTAGTCTACGTACGGAATGACGCTGTTTATGTAGTCAAGGTCTTCAATGGTGAAGCCGTTTGCGTCCCAGTCAAAATAAGTGTTGTCCCAGGAGCAAGTTTCATCATAATCGTTATACACTCCGTCGAGGAAGTATCTAAGCTCTACGGTGCGCAGACCGCTTACCGCAAGCTGCCACAGTTCAGCATCAATTGCTTCCGCAACAATGGAATGGTACGCTGTGGGAATAGGCTGGAAATCGTAGCCGTGGGTGATGTAGCCATTTCCCCAGATTTTTTCATAGCCCTCGGGTGTGGGCTCAAAGACCGTTTCGCTGCCGTCAATGGTAAGTCCGCAGCCCGCCGCAATACTGTCGCCTATGCAGAGGTAGTGGTCAAAGTTATAGCAGTTTATGCCCGCTTTACCTGTTATTTCAGGTTCTGCTGCAACTTCATTTTCGGCAAGTGAAGGTGCCGCAAGGCAAAGCATCAGCACAACGCACAGCAGCATTGAAATAATTCTTTTTGAATGTTTCATATATACTCTCCTTATCCGACGGCAGTCATGCTGTCTTTTTTCTCTTCGTAATCCATGGCAAGCTTTTTATAGTCCACCTTGCCCATGCTGGTGTGAGGCATTGCGTCAACAAAAACAATTTCGCAGGGACGGCCTCTTTCCTCGACCTCTCTTTCAATAAAGGTCTTCAATTCCTGCATGGTTTCCTTCTCCATCTGCTTATTTTCAAGCTCGATAACTGCGAGGGGAAGCTCTCCCATTGCTCTGCTTCTGTCCTTAACTCCAACGACCGCACAGCTCTCAACATTTCTTATTCCGCCGAGCATTCCCTCAAGCTGAACAGGAAACACCTTGTGCCCGTCATAGCGGGTTATCATGCGTTTTATGCGCCCCTTAATGAACAGAAAACCGTCTTCGTCGAGAACGCCGAGGTCACCTGAATGCACCCAAATATTTCCGTCTTCATGCCTGCGGAGCACATTCTCGGTTTCTCTTTCGTTGTTATAGTAGCCAAGCATAACCGACGGGCCGCTTATGCAGATTTCGCCTTCTTCTCCGTAGCCGAGTTCAATATTTGTGTCCGGCTTAAATATGCCGATGGTTGTTGTAAGCAGCGGATAACCGACGCTTAGACTCTTGAAACGTCCACCGCAGCAGCAGCAGGCGGCAGAGGAAACCTCGCTCATGCCGTAGCCCTGAGACAGCGGGTATTTGCAGCCGTGCTCCGCAAGGAAGTTGTTCAGCTTTGCCTCAAGACCTGCGTTCATGGTGTCACCGCCGCTGCCTGCTGTTTCAAAGAAGCTGAGGTCAAAGCCATTACGCATTTCACGGCTGTTCATAAGCTTTTCATAGTGGGCAGGCACAAGCAGAGTGTGGGCGGGCTTGTACTTTTTTATAAAGTATCCTACCTTGTCCGCATCGAATTTAGGGAACATTACAATTTCAAGCCCCAGCGAAAGCGGCATGTGCAGACTTGCAACAATGCCGTACGAAGTAAATGCAGGGATAATATCCATAAAGCGTTGTTTTCTTGTGTACTTAACGCCGCAGTGACGGAAGTCCAGTGCAATGGCATTAAAACCGTCATTGGAAAGCATAACGCCCTTCGGTGCTCCGGTAGTTCCTCCGGTTAATGCGATGGCAACGAGCTTCTGCTCACCGTAAGCCACTGTTTCAGTTTCCTTCCCTTTACCTATTTTCAGGAAATCGCTCCAATCAATTATGCGCTCACCGTAGGCAATATTCATCTTTGGCATTTTGAATTTCATCACCGTTCTGGTAACTGCAGGAGCATAATTGCTCAGATGGATAATAATGATTTTTCTGACCTTCAGCTCACAGAGCATTTCAGCAAAGCGCTCATAGGCAACGTCAATCAGCATAAGAATGTCGGTACCAGAATCCTCAACAAATTCTTTAATTTCAGCAGGACTCCTTCTCGGGTCAAGGGTCAGCATTGCCGCACCGATCTTGTTCAGACCGTACAGTGACATTGCCATTTCGGGAACGGTTGCCGAACAGCAGGCAACAATATCTCCTTTTTTAACACCAAGCTCCGTGAAGGCTGCTGCGCAGTTGTCTGCGGTATCAAGCAGCTCACCGTAGCTGATTTTGTTGGCAAAGAAATTAATTGCCGTGTTGCGTTCAAATCCTCTGTTGTTTTCACGAACATAGCTGTATATGGTCTTTTCAGGTAAAACCGCATTTTGAGCCTCAACGCTATAATATTTCATCCACGGTTTTTCCTTTGAAGGCAAATGGCTTGTAACGTTCATGTTATTCCTCCAAACGTAATATACTTTTCGGTGGCTTGTGTATAGTTATATACTTTCAAGCAGCTTTTGTCAATAGCTGTTTATACTTTTGGGCTTGTATTGTATATTTTTGTACTTTTTCACAAAAATAGTTGCCAAATTTTAGACATTTCAATTATTTTATTTAATAATTTCGTCAAATCTCACAAAAATTAAAAAATGGGCTTTTCATCACTTGCAAAATCATGCATTATAGTATAATATTATACAAAAGATATGTTTTTAGTACACATTGTTCAGGAGGGAAATAATATGGCAAACGGAAACAGAATGGTTGAAAAGTCAAAGAAGGCAATCAAAGATGCTCTTCTTGAAATAATGTACGAAAAGGATTTCAAGGACATAACCGTCAGCGAGCTTCTTAAAAAGGCCAACATAAGCCGAGGCAC
>JAZRZJ010000028.1:0-29674 GCA_045601285.1 Oscillospiraceae bacterium | reverse complement strand
GGAAGCTGACCTCAAGGTCGAGGTCATGGAGCTCAAGGCCGGCAAGCCCGTCGGCACCGGCGTGTTCGAGGAGCTGCCCGTTTCCGCCGTCATCTCCGCCATCGGCCAGAAGATCGACCTCACCGGCATCGAGGGTCTCGGGACCGGCGACAAGGGCGTTGTCAAGGTCACCAAGTTCCTGCAGACCAGCACTCCCGACGTCTTCGCCGGCGGCGACGTCATCAGCGGACCGAAGTTCGCCATCGACGCCATCGCAGCCGGTAAGGAAGCCGCTGTCTCCATCCACCGTTACGTACATCCCGGCCAGACCATGGATCTCGGCCGCGACAACCGCGATTACAAGGCACTGAAGGTCGCCACGCTGGCCGTCTCCCCCGAGGGCTTCGACTCCGCACCGCGCCAGAAGACCGCCGCTGTTTCCGGTAAGGAAGCCAAGAAGACCATGAAGGACCTTCGCGGCGTTCTCACCGAGGAGCAGATCAAGAAGGAAGCTGCCCGCTGCCTCGGCTGCGGCGCCGTCGTTCTCGACGAGGATATGTGCTTCGGCTGCGGCATCTGCACCACCAAGTGCAAGTTCGGCGCGATCTCCCTCGTCAAGTACATGGACACCAAGTGCGAGAGCTACCACGGCACCCTCCTTGCGGCCGTCTCCAACATCCCCAAGGCCGTCGGCCGTATGGCAGTTAAGAAGGTCAGCAAGAAGTAATGCACGAAATAGGCGTAGTCAGACAGGTCATCCGCACCGTTGAGGATTTTGCCAAGGAAAACGGCATCAAGAAGATCACCGGCATCGTGCTGGACATCGGCGAGCTGTCGCTGGTCATTCCCAAGTACGTGGACGATATCTTCAAGATCACCGTCGAGGGCAGCATTCTGGAGGGCGCAGAGCTCATCATGAATACCATCCCCGGCATGGCCGAGTGCGAGGAATGTGACGAGATTTTCAACGTTATCGAGCACGAGGGCTATTGCCCCAACTGCGGAAGCTTTGAAAAGGAGATCCTCTCGGGCAAGGACTTTCTCATAAAGGAGATCCACGTCCCCGAGGACGAATAAAAACCAAAAAGAACTCACCTTACGGTGAGTTCTTTTTTGCTCCAGCGTGTCAAAAAAAGTATTTTTGACACGCTGCTTGTTTTTATGAACTTTTAGAAAAAGTTCATAAAGATGGCTTATTTAACTTGAAAGACACCTTTCATAGGTTTCTTTCACACTATCTTACCTTCCGTTTTCCTGCGCTGTACGTTGCTTTTTGGTTCATTCAACATAAAAATGATCGTCCCGCCACTTACGGGGATTGATATCAATATAGTGCCATATCTCCATGTAATCGTGTTCGTTTCGGATAACGTGATCATGAAATGATCGCTGCCATACCTTGCGACCGATGTTTTTTGCGGAAGCCCGTTTCATCTGACCGACAACAGTTGACAATGTAGGGGAGGATATTATCCTCCCGTTTTCATCGGGACCGATTACCAGAATAAGATGAATATGGTTAGGCATAATAACGTATTTATCAACAGTTACCGAAGGATAATGAGAATTAATTTCTTTAATAGAATTTTCGACAATTTTACCTGCGGGAGTTAATTGCACTGTTGTCGGGAGGATGATATCCTCCCCTACAATATTACCGAAGATTTTCTCCCTGCTGTAACTGCAAATGGTAACAAAATATGCTCCCGCCAGTGAATAATCGTAATTTTCAAGCCGGTTTCTCTTGCGCACAGGATAATCCATAATTATAATTTTACGCTTACCTCTCCTGCGTGGAGGGTCTTTTTTTCGCCGTTTTCATAGCGGACTGTGAGCCCGAAGTCCTCGGAAATGTCCTCGGCAAGCACGGTGTCGGTACCCTCGGAGGAGTATATATCCACCTCGTGACCGAGCATCGCGCAGCGCCTGCGGTATTCGTCAAGGTACACGGCTTTATCCTTTTTCCATACGGCATACATGGCGTCAAGCTCCTCGATGATTGCGGCAATCAGCTTGCCGCGCTCAACGATTTCGCCCGTCTGGGAATAGATTGAGCCTGCGGTTTTCAGAAGCTCCGGGGGAAAATCGTCGGGACGGGTTATGACGTTGAGACCCACACCCACGATGACATAATCAAGTCTGTGGTCGGTGATGCTGCTTTCGCAGAGAATGCCGCAGATTTTCTTTCCGCGGAGATACAGGTCATTTATCCATTTGATGTCCGGCTTGTAGGGCGTGAGCTTTTCAACCGCCCTGCATACCGCAACTGCGGCGTTTGCGGTGAGGGTTGCGGCGTCAAGGGGAGCACAGTCGGGCTTCAGAAGCATGGACATATAAATGCCCATGGAGGCAGGGGAAGCAAATTTTCTGCCGAGTCTGCCTTTTCCGGCGGTCTGCTCGTTTGCGAGGACAACAGCGCCCTCGTCAAGCCGTGCCGCCTCTCGCTTTAAATAGTCGTTTGTGGAGTCGAGGGAGTCAAAAACCAGAAGCCTGCTCATACCCTGACCTTCTTTCTGACTTTGAAATAGTGTGCGGCCATAAGAACGATGAACACACTGCTCAGATATCCGAATATGGGATAGATAACGCTTATCAAATCGCCGAAGCCGAAAAGACTTCCCATGAATGCCAGCAGAGCAAACGCCGCAATGAAGCCCACGCGGTGCTTGCTTATCTTTTTCGATTTGAGACAAATCAGGTTTGTGAAGGCAACCATGCTTGAAAGCGCCGTGCCGAACATGGCAAGCAGGAGCAGAAGCGCGTAGACATAGCCGAGATATCTGTTTATTCCGCTTGCAAGGGCAAGCATGGGAAGCTCGGCATCTGCCGTTTCGGGAAACGCGCCCATGGAAACGAGGACGCTTGCGGCGATGAAAAGCAGCAGGGCAGAGCCAAGTGCGATACCGGCGCGGCTGTGGCCTTTGCTTTTTATGTGCTCACCCAGCGGGGCAATAATGGCGATGCCGCCGAAAATGTTGTAGCAGGCAAAGCTTATCGCCGCAATGAGCCAGGAGCTCATGAGAGGATTTGAGCCGTCGGGTGTGCCCTGGGGAATGCAGAAGCCGCCCTTTGAAACGGAGATAATTCCGAAAACGAGAGTGACGCCCGCAAGCACGGGAACCGTCAGCGAAAATGCGGAAACCATACCCGAAAGTCCCGCAAGGGAGAAGACCGCCACGGTGACTGTGAAGATAAGTGCCCCTATCCAGAGTGGAAGCCCGAAAAGCTGATTGAGCAGGGCACCGACGCCGGCAGTCATAATGACCACAACGCCGAAAAGAAATACTGATTCAAGAAGCACAACAGCACCGCGTATGGCAGGCGCGTTCCGTCGCACAACAAGCTTGTCGGCATCTGCAAAGCCCGTAAGCTGATTGAGGCGAATCATCATTATGCCTACAAGAAACAGAAGCGCGATGGCAATGCAGAGTCCGAAAACGCCCTCTTTTCCGAAGGAACCGAAGAACTGCCAAAGCTCCTGACCGGAAACATAGCCCGCGCCGAGAAAGCTTCCTGCGAAGGCAAGACCCAATTTTCCGAAACCGATTTTTTTCATGCTTGAATTTTCCTCGAAAATTTGTTAACAAAACAATGATAACCTGAAAAAAGTGTAAGTCAATAGACAAATATGTATAAAAAGTAAAATAGTGTCCACCGTGTTGAATTATTGACATTTTTGTGGTATAGTATTGAAGTAAATTCAATTATAATGAAGGTGTAAAAAATGACAGACAAAAAGGTTGACAGACGTGTGCGCTACACAAAAAAGGCAATCCGCGAAAGCTTCCTTGACTTGCTGGAAAAGAAGCCCCTTGAAAAAATAAGCGTAACCGAAATCTGCAAGAATGCGGACATAAACCGCGGCACATTTTATTCCCACTATGCAGACCCCTTTGCGCTTAAGAAAAGTCTTGAGCAGGAAATGATAGATATTTTTGCTGACGGCGCAGCCAAAACCCCCGATGGTTACCTCACCGCCCTTGACGCACTGAAGCTCCTCAAGGAAAACAAGGACCTCTGCCGTCTGTTCTGCGGACCCAACGGCGATATGGACGCTTTTGTAAAGATAATAATGGACAGCTCCGCAAGCTACTTCTGCGGCGTTCTGCCCGACGAAGAAAAAATTCCAGCGCTCCATAAGGAATGTATGCGCTCCATGCTTGTTTCCGCTGTCAGCGCCATGATTAAATTCTGGTTTGAAAACAATATGGGGGACGACCCCGAGCTTATTGCCGACTGCATGGACAGCTTCTGCCTGGGCGGAAGCGAGCGCCTTTATGAAAACGTAAGAAAACGCTTTACATAATGCTGTTCAAAACTCTGTTGAAACTGTTGAAAGCATAGAACCCATTATAGATATAACGTTAATTTGTGCGGAAGGCACACGGAGGTTGTTATGAAAAAGGCGACAGCCATTATTCTGGCTATGGCAATGATATTTGCGCTCTGCGGCTGCCATGATATATATGATAAGGACGAGGACGCACCGGCTCCCGAATTCGGAGTATGCGTTGATTTTTCCCGCGTGGAAACTGATGAGTTTGTGGATAAGGGAAGCGATGAGCTGGTTTTTGCCCAGTCGATTTGTGTGCCTGAGATCGTTTCCGCAGGCAGCGATGAAGCTGCTGAGAAAATCAATCTCGACATTGCGTATCAGTACGAGCTTTTTGACGAGGGTGCGGATACAATCAGAAATGCAGCCCTGAGCATAGCGGACGAAAAAGCAGCTGCGGAGCTTGAGGCAGCCGAAGCCTCCGACAAGCCGGAAGGGCTTGAATTCCAAACCTTTATGTATGTAGAAACCGCAGAGCTAAGCCGCGGCGATGTGGGCGTTATCAGCCTGAGCTACGATGTTTACACCTACAGCGGCGGCGCTCACGGATACGTTTCCCGTACCAGCGCCTCCTATGATGCGAGTACGGGCGAAAAGCTCACGCTTGAGAGCATTTCCGATGAACCCGAGCTGCTTGAGCAGCTTGTTTACGGCTATATTCTGAATATTTCCGCAGGCGAAAAGTATAAGAACGAGGCGGGCGAAAGTATATTCTTTAACCCCGACCTTACGGAATCAATTTCCGACCTTATAGGGAGCGGCAACTGGTTTTTCAGCAGCGAGGGACTGGTGTTTTTCGCAAATCCCTATGAGCTTGCGGCTTTCAGCTATGGCCGCATAGAATTTACCGTGCCTTACGCCGCCATGGACGGTCTGCTGAAGGAGGAATATCTGCCTGTTCAGCTTGAAGGCGATAACGGAATGATGCTTGCCCAGAGGTGCGACGGTACGGACACCTCGGAGCTTGACCTGCTCGGCACCGTAACGGTTGACGAAAAGGGACAGAGCATCATCATCTCCGCGCAGGAAACGGTCTATTCCGTGAAGCTTGTTTTTGCAAAAAGCGGTTTGCCGGATAATATACTCTGGTATCGCAGCTATATGACCACCGATGAGGCACTGGAGCTTGTGAGCTTTATTCCCGATACAGCGCCCAGCGTCATTCTGAGCTACACGCTTGCCGACGGAACGGTTGTTGAGCGCGGAATTTCCCAGAGCGGCAAGGACGGCTCCATAATTCTCACCGAGCTTGGCTGAGAATCGGATGAAAGGCGGAAAAATGAATAACTGCAGTAAAAAATGCGTAATCCCTCTGATGCTTGTGCTTGCAATGTGCCTTTCACTGCTTTGCGGCTGCGGCAAAAGCTTTGATGCCGCCGCCTATGTGAAGGGCGGACTTGACGTTCTGTATCACGGCGAGGCTTCCGACGAGTATCTTGAGCTTGTGGCGGACAGCCGCGAGGAATGCCTTGAAATGTATGAGGAAAATCTGCAGAATGAGGCGAAAAACTTCTGTGAGCTGTTTTACTTCTACATTGGCGATGAAGAGCCTGCCGAGGAAATCGTTCAGCTTTACAGGGATATTTTTGCAAAAAGCAAGTATGAAATAGGCGAGGTCAAGGAGAAAAACGGCGGCTACTCTGTGGAGGTTACGGTTTATCCCATTGACCTGTTCCGCACAAGCTATGGGGCTCTCGACCTTCATGACCGTGAGTTTACACAGCGCTTTTCCTACGGCGAGTTTTCGGAAATGCCGGGAAGCGAGATCGAGCAGCTTTATCTCAACGAGGTAATCGGCATTCTGCGGGCGGGAGTTGACAGCCTCGGCTATCTCGACCCCGTAACAGTTACGGTGCAGCTTAAGGCGGACGGTGACGGCGTTTATGCCATAAACGATGAGGATTACGCCGAGCTTCACAAAAACATAATAGCGTATTAATTATAAAAAACGGGTATCCGATTGGAAATCGGATACCCGTTTTTTGTGCGTTTATGCTTCGCCGCGCTCGCGGAGTGCGTCCTTGCGGCTCAGGTCGATTCTGCCGCGGTCATCAACGTTCATAACCTTAACCCAGGTCATGTCACCGATTTTAAGAACATCCTCAACCTTCTCGGTGCGCTTGAACTCAAGGTCCTTGATCTTTACAAGGCCGTCCTTACCGGGAGCAAGCTCAACCCATGCGCCGAACTCGGAGCGGATATTGCTTACCTTGCCGTAGTAAAGAGCGCCCACAACAGGCTCGAAAACGATGTTTTCGATGATGGTGCGTGCTGCGCGGCAGGCCTCGATGTCCTCAGAGGCAATGTAGATGTTGCCGTCGTCGTCGATGTCGATCTTGCAGCCGGTGTCGGCGGTGATCTTCTGAATGACCTTGCCGCCGGAGCCGATGACCTCGCGGATCTTGTCGGGATTGATCTTCATCTGGATCATCTTGGGAGCGGTCTTTGCAAGCTCCTTGCGGGGCTCTGCGATAACGGGGAGCATGACCTCGTCAAGAATCTGGAAGCGTGCCTCACGGGTGATCTGGAAGGCCTCCTTGACGATTTCGTGCTTCAGACCGTCGTTCTTAAGGTCCATCTGGATTGCAGTGATGCCGGCTTGTGTGCCTGCTCCCTTAAAGTCCATTTCGCCGTGGAAGTCCTCAACACCCTGAATGTCGATGAAGGTGGTGAAGTCATCGCCGTCCTGAATAAGACCGCAGGAGATGCCTGCAACGGGAGCCTTGATGGGAACGCCTGCATCCATGAGTGCGAGAGTGGTGCCGCAGATGGAGCCCTGAGAGGTGGAGCCGTTGGAGGAGAGAATTTCGGAAACTACACGAATGGTGTAGGGGAAGTCTTCAACAGAGGGGATAACGCTTTCAAGTGCCTTTTCAACGAGAGCGCCGTGGCCGTATTCGCGGCGGCCGGTGCTGCGGCTGGCACGTGCTTCGCCTGTGGAGTAGGCGGGCATATTGTAGTGGTGCATGAAGCGCTTTTCTTCCTCTTCCCAGATGGTGTCGAGCTTCTGGGTCATGGACATGGTTGCCAGAGTTGCAATGGAGAGAACCTGGGTCTGACCGCGGGTGAAGAGACCGGAGCCGTGGACAACGGGGAGAACGCCGACTTCGCTGCCGAGAGGACGGATCTCGTTCATCTGACGTCCGTCAACTCGCTTGCCTGCAAGCAGCCACTTCTTGACGACCTTCTTCTGCAGCTTGTAGAGGATCTCGTCCATGAACTGCATCATGTCGGGGTGCTCTTCCTCGTACTTTTCCTGCATCGCGGTGATCCAGTCGTTTACGCGTGCCTCACGGACATTCTTGTCGTCGGTGTCCATGCAGTGCTCCATGCCCTCAAACTCGTTCTCAACGAGCTTTGCGAAGAGCTCTTCGTCAAAGGAGGCATGCTCATACTCGAACTTGGGCTTGCCGATTTCCTCAACCATCTTGTCGATGAGATCGAGAACGGGCTGCAGATGCTCATGAGCCAGAACAATACCCTCATACATGACCTCATCGGGAACCTGGTCGGCTTCGGACTCGATCATGACGATCTTCTTGTGTGTTGCGGCGATTGTGGTGATCATGCGGTTGGTCTTCTTTTCCTCTGCGGTGGGGTTAAAGAGGAACTTCTCGCCGTCCCAGCCCAGAACGATGCCGGCAATAGGCCCGTTGAAGGGAACGTCGGAAATGGAAACGGCGGCAGATGCGCCGATCATTGCGGTGATCTCGGGGCTGCAGTTGCGGTCAACGGAAAGTACCTCGCAGGCGATGACAACGTCATTGCGCAGGTCGGTGGGGAAGAGGGGACGCATGGGGCGGTCGATAAGGCGGGAAGCCAGCACTGCGGGGAGGCTGGGCTTACCCTCGCGGCGCATGAAGCTGCCGGGAATGCGGCCCACTGCGTAGAGCTTTTCGTTGAAGTCAACTGCGAGGGGGAAGTAGTCGATGCCGTCCTTGGGACGTGCGGAGGCGGTGCAGGTAACGAGAACGGTGGTTTCGCCGTATTTTACGAGAACTGCGGCGTTGCAGAGCTCTGCCATCTTGCCGACTTCCATGGAAAGGGGACGACCTTCGTAGGTCATTTCAAACTTGCGGTAGTTGGGAAACTGCTTGTGAGTGATGATCATTTGTTTTGCTCCTTTTCTTTGGTTTTGCCTCGGAGCATAGCACTTGAAAATACATCCTGCGGGTGCATTTTCAAATACTAAGCTATCCGAAGCTTTAAATTAATTACATCTTTGCCTCCCTTGTAAAATGGAGGGAACCGCGTAAGCGGTGGAGGGATTCCTGTTAAGAAACGGTAAATGTATGACAGAATCCCCCAGTCAGCCTTTCGGCTGACAGCCCCCTTTAGACAAGGGGGCCAAAGCGGTACAGAATTTAAAAAAAGTCAGGACAATATTAAATTGTCCTGACTTCAAAAACCTTCATACCCTTCGGATTGCCGGGATTACTTGCGGATGCCCAGCTTTGCAATGATTGCGCGGTAACGCTCGATGTCCTTCTTTGCGAGGTAGTCGAGCAGACGGCGGCGCTTACCGACCATCTTGTACATGCCCAGACGGCTGTGGTCATCGTTGGGATGAACCTTCAGGTGAGCGGTGAGCTCGCGGATACGCTGAGTGAGGATTGCGATCTGAACCTCGGGAGAGCCGGTGTCGGTCTCATGGGTTCTGTTTTCTGCGATAACGGTGGTCTTGGTTTCCTTGGTAATCATAATGATACCCCTTTCTGATTTTTATATACCCAATGACTAAGCAGAGGGAGGAAAGGTCTCCCAAGTGCTGAGTTCACGGGCTTAAGCCTTAACATACTATCACTACAATTTACATTTGTAAAGCTTTTTTTGTTTTTTTGAAAAATTATTCTTATGAATAAATAAGCTCGTAAATGCTCTCAAGAGCTTTAAGGTTTGCGCCCTCGCCCATGGAGATGGAATAGCTGTAACCGTTATCATACCATGTGGCAGCGCCCATGCTTCCGCCCTCCTCAACGGTCACGGTCAGGGGAGGAATGGAGTCATAGTCAATATTGGTCCCGCTGCCCGATGAAAACCACACGCCGCTGATGTCTTCAGGCTTGTCGGTTTTCTGTGCGCGGTAGCTGTAGCTAACACCGTCATACACGAACTGAACCTCGCCCAGAACTCCGTTTATAACAAAATATTTTACATCGCCTGAGGCTTCGGGAACGACAAGAGCAACACCGATTGCCCCTTCAAGCTCCTCGGGGGTGACCTCAACCATGGGATTTACGGTCTGAGCGATAAAGCCGCCGTCCTCACCCTCATATACGTAGTTGCCGTTGCCGTCTTCCAGAGCTTCGGCATCGGACTTGTCTTCGTCCTTGCCGCCGTCTGAACAGGCGCAAAGGGCAAATATCATTATTAATGCAAGCATGAGTGCAGTCAGTTTTTTCATGATAATTCTCCTTTGCGGATATTTTCTTAAATATACCATAAGACAAATCAAAAGGCAAACTGTTTCAAAGCAAATCGGCACATGAGTATATTGACGGCGGTTTTATGCTATGATATACTGAATTTCACTTTATGTATTTATAAAGAAATTGTATTTTCAGGGAGAGTGTTAGTCCGAAATGGATGAAGGCAGTCGATTATCGCTGATAGTCGTAATTGTTTTACTGTTCTGCGCGGCATATTTTGCCATGGCGGAAATTGCGTTTGCATCGGTTTCCCGCGTGAAGCTCAAAACCGCTGCTGACAGGGGTGAGGAAAAGGCAAAAAAAGCGCTTTTCGTGCTGGATAACTTTGACCGCGCCATCACCACTATTCTTATCTGCACAAATATCATACACATTTCAGCGGCAAGCATCGTCACCGTTACCGTTACGCGTATATGGGGGCTTTCTGCCGTTACTTTGAGTACGATTATAACCACGATCGTGGTGTTCTTCGCGGGCGAGATGCTCCCGAAGAGTATAGCGAAAAAATACAGTGAGCGGTTCAGCAAGGCACTGGCGGGATCACTGTGCTTTTTTATGTCCGTTTTTAAGCCCTTGGCGGTGCTGCTGTCGGGCATCGGTAACTTTGCGTCAAAATTCGTAAAGGCCGACCCCCAGATAACCGTCACCGAGGAGGAGATATACGACATCATCGAGGATATGACCGAGGAGGGCAGTCTTGATGAGGAGCAGTCGGAGCTTATTTCCTCCGCCCTGCAGTTCGGGGACACCACCGTTGAAAGCGTGCTGACCTCCCGTGTAGACCTTGCCGCCCTTGACGTTGAGGACTCCGTGGAGGAAACGCTGAAGTTTATCCGCGAAAGCACTCATTCGCGCCTGCCCGTTTACGAGGGCAGCATAGACAATATCATCGGTGTTCTGCAGATCCGCAAATACATAAAGGCGTATCTGCATGAGGGTACGGAGCTTGATATCCGCACTCTGCTGGACGAGCCCTATTTTGTGCATCAGAGCACCAATATTGACGACCTCCTGCCCGTAATGAGCAAGCATCGTCTCAACATGGCCGTTGTCACGGACAACTACGGCGGCACTCTCGGCATAGTCACCGTGGAGGACATTCTCGAGGAGCTTGTGGGCGAGATATGGGACGAGGACGATGTCATTGAAGAGCCCTTCAGGGAAGCAGGCGAGGGCGTATGGGACGTTGACGCGGAAATGACGGTTTCCGATGTCTTTGAGCTTCTTGAGTTCGATGACCCCGAGGACAATGAGAGCTTCACCAACAAGCTCATGGGCGAATGGGCTTATGAGCAGTTTGCCGCAATACCAAAGGTGGAAGCGGGCTTTGAATATCATGGTGTTTCCGTGAAGGTTACGGAAATGCAGCATAACCGCATAATGCGTCTCACCGCGCAGCTTATACAGGGAGGTGAGGAAGAATGACCGCTTATCTCTGTATGGCAGGCATTCTCGTCTGCGTGTTCTTTTCCAATTATTTTTCCTCCTCTGAAATGGCCTATTCCTCCTGCAACAAGCTTCGGCTTGAAAACGCCCTTGGGGACGGCTCAAAGCGAGCAGGCACCGCGCTGAAAATCATTGAGCGCTATGACGATACGCTTTCGGCAATTTTAATCGGCAACAACCTTGCCAACATCGCGTCATCGTCGCTGGGCTCCGTTGTCATGATAGTTCTGCTGGGCGAAACCAAAGGCGCAGACTATGCATGGGTGGCTACGGTAGTCATCACCCTGCTGGTGATCATATTCGGTGAAACCATACCCAAGATAATCGCCAAGGGCAGCGCAAACCGCATTGCCATCAATCACGCTTATTTTATCCGCGGGCTCACCCTTGTGCTGAAGCCTGTCATCTGGATAGTTGTGGGGCTTATAAATCTGCTCACCGCAGGTCTGAAGGGCGAGAAAAGCGATGAGGCTGCCGTGGAAGAGCTTTCCTCTCTCATTGAAACCGCCGAGGACGAGGAGGTGCTTGATGAGGACCAAAGCGAGCTGGTGCAGGCGGCAATCGACTTTGCTGACATCTCCGCCTCCGAGGTCATGACCGCCCGCGTAGATATGGAAGCCATCGACATCGACGATGACTGGGACGAAATTCTCCGCTTCATCGACGAATGTGCCTATTCACGCATTCCCGTTTATGAGGACAGCATTGACAACGTAATCGGTGTTCTGTATCTGAACCATCTTCTCAAGGCGCTCACCGACGAGGAAAAGCCGGATATACGCAGTCTGCTGATGACTCCCTGCTATGTGTACAAAACCATGAAGCTTCCCGCGGTGCTCAGCGAGCTGAAGCGGGCAAAGCAGCATCTTGCCATCGTCACCGACGAGTACGCGGGTACTCTGGGCGTGGTGTCCATGGAGGACGTTCTGGAGCAGCTTGTGGGCGAGATATGGGACGAAACCGACGAGGTGGAGGAAGAGGTCGTGGAGCGCTCAGACGGTCTTTACGAGCTTGACGGCGACATGGCGATATCCGATTTTCTTGAGCTTCTCGGCATACCCGAGGAAAGCTTTGAGGCGGAAAGCGAAACCGTGGGCGGCTGGACGATTGAAATGTTCGGACGCTTCCCCAGGGCAAACGACAGCTTCGGCTATGAAAACCTATCCGTGACCGTCATGGAAATGGACGGACGCAGAGTTGAAAAAATCCTCGTAAAGCAGAACGAACCCGAAGAGGACGGGGAATAAGAAATCACGCGCTGCCCTTTGGCAGCGCGTGCTTGTTTTATTATTTTGCAGCTCAGTAAAGCTCCGCGACTTCAAGGGCTGCCTTTTTCATTTCCGTGCGCAAGGATTCGGGAGCCACAATCTCCACATCTTTGCCGAAGCCGAAGAGCCATGCGAAAAACTGCGGTGAAACCGCAACATTTGCGCTGACGGTGAAATGCTCCTCATCGCTGGCGAGAATCATGGTGTCCCGTCCGAAGCGGTCAATGACAGCGCCCACAAGATGATTGGCAAAGCGGAGTCTGACCGTCTGCTCATCGCCCGTGAACATTCCGAAAACCTTCTTGGAATATTCGGACATGTCCACCTTTTCAAATTCCTTTTTGCCGTCGCGGAAGCGCTCCAGCGGCTCGATTTCCGTCATCTTGTCCACGCGGTAATGCTTAAGCTTTTCCGCTGCCGCATCGTAGCCCAGCATATAGTAATTTTCATCGTCCCACATGAGCGCAAAGGGGCTTATCTCATACCATGCCCCGTCCTTGCGGAAGCGGCGCTCCTTGGTGACGGCAAAGTCAAAGTATCTGAACCTGATTGCGCTGTCTGCGGTGACGGCATTTGAAATTTTGTCTACGTTGTAGTAGACGCTTTCGTTCATGCTCTTGACGCGGTTGCGCACGAAAACCTGACGCTGCAGAAGCTGGGCATCGTAAACGCTGGCAAGTCCTTCGATTTTTTTGATGAGTGCAAGGGTTTTCCTGTGGGTGATGAACTTTGAGGACTGAACGCTGTCCACAAGAAGCTTCAGCTCCGCAAGCTCAAAATCCCTTGCGCCGATGTAGTAGCCCGTGGTTTTGCCCCTGACCTGAACGATGTCAAGACCGAAAAGGCGCAGTGCCTCAAGGTCATCGTAAATGCTCTTGCGCTCTGCCTTTATGTCATAGCGTGCAAGCTCCGCAATCATGTCCGCAACGCTCAGAGGGTGCTGCTCGTCTGACCTTTCCATAAGATACTGCATGAGATACAGAAGCTTCAGCTTCTGGTTTGATGATTTGGGCATAATAATCTCCATTCTGCCGCAAGGCAAGCGGCGGGCAAAACGCCAATTTGTGACAGCGTGATTTTTCACGCCATCACTTCCCCGCATTCAGTATAGCACAAGCCGCTGTACGATAAAAGGGGCAATAAAAAATCCCGAAGAAATTCTTCGGGATTATTTGATGTTTACTTCTTTGCGACGGTGATGTTTTCCAGGAAGAAGCTGAGCGCTGCATTGGTGGGAAGGTCTGCGACCTCATCGTCGTTGTCGGAACCCTTGAAGGCGTTGATAAGCAGATAGCTTGCATCGTCAACAGGGAAGCAGAAGGCAATGCCGTCGCCTGCGCTGTATTTGATGCCCTTGAGTGCGCCGTACTCAACCTCACCGAAGCCGGTGAACTTCTTTGCCGCTTCTGCGCACATGCTTTCAAAATTCTCACCGCTGTAGAAATTGGAGGGCTCAAGCTGGAGATTGAACATGCCGCTGAAGGCGGTTACAACCTGGGGATTGCTGGTGGGGACCATAAAGCCCTCTTCGATGACGGCAAGGTCAACCTTGTCTGCGTCAAACTTAATTGCAACCTCGATGGTGGCGGGATCCTGATAACCGGAAACGTAGCTGAAAACCACGTCCTTGGGGTTCTTCATTTCGGGCTTCTTTGCGCCCTTTGCCGCGGGAGCTGCGCCCTTTGCTGCGGGCTTTTTCTTGCCGAGTGCCATAACTGCAGCGACTGCGCCGCCTGCAAGAATCATGGGAACTACAAACTTTTTCATATTTTATGCCTCCAAAATTAATTTTACGGGGTTTGTATCTTAAAATTTAATATACCACATTTTGCTTGAATGTACAATCTATTTTAATAAAATGAAAATTCACGGTATATTTGCCCGGCTGTTCTTGACATTTATTTATAATAGTGGTACGTTTTTATCAGACGTGAATTTAAGTTCACAACGAGGAGGATTATATAATGGCATACAACGGATTTGCAATCGACGAATATCTTGACGCCGAAGCTGTAAATAAGCAGCTTGAAGAGCTCAAGAGAAAACCCATTTACTCCATCATGCCCGACAAGCTCAAGGAGTATGAGGAAGAGTACTTCAACAAGAAGTGTGCAAAGAGCAAGGAAATGATCACCGAGGCAAAGAAATTTATCCCCGGCGGCGTTCAGCACAATCTTGCCTTCAACCACCCCTTCCCCCTGGTTATCACCAAGGCAGAGGGCAACAAGCTCTATGACGTTGACGGCAACTGGTACTACGATCTGCTTCAGGCAGGCGGTCCCACCATCATCGGCTCCAACGACCCCGTTGTCAGAGAGGCTGTCATCGACCTGCTGAACACCTGCGGGCCTTCCACCGGCCTGTTCCACGAGTACGAATACAAGCTGGCAAAGAAAATTTCCGACTGTGTTCCCTCTGTTGACAAGTTCCGTATGCTCGGCTCCGGCACCGAGGCCTGTATGTGCGCTCTGCGTGTTGCACGCCTTAAGACCGGCCATAAGAACGTTCTGAAAATGGGCGGCGCCTACCACGGCTGGTCCGATCAGATGGCATACGGCATGCGCATTCCCGGAACCAAGGCTCTCCAGAGCCCCGGCGTTCCCGGCTTCGTTTTCAAGCACACCGACGAGTTCTTCCCCAATGACCTTGAGGATCTGGAACGCAAGCTTAAAAAGAACGAGCTCAAGGGCGGCACCGCTGCTGTTTACATTGAGCCCATCGGTCCCGAAAGCGGCACCCGTCCCGTTTCCAAGGAATTTGTTCAGGGCTGCCAGGAGCTTGCTCACAAGTACGGCGCACTGTTCATCTGCGACGAGGTCGTTTCCGGCTTCCGTATCGGTCTGAGCGGCGCACAGGGCTACTACGGCGTTGACCCCGACCTCACCATCTTCGGCAAGATCATCGCCGGCGGCTATCCCGGCGCAGGCGGCGTAGGCGGTCATGAGGACTGCATGGCTCACCTGGGCGCAGGTCTTGACGCAGGCGGCAAGAAGGTCACCAAGGCAATGTGCGGCGGCACCATGGCTGCAACTCCCATTTCCTGCGTTGCAGGCTACACCGTCATCAATGAGATTGAAAAGCGCAACGCCTGCGAAGTCGCAGGACGCATGGGCGACAGACTCACCAAGGGTCTGCAGGAGCTCATTAAGAAGTATGAGCTTCCCTTCGTAGCCTTCAACCAGGGCAGCGTATGCCACCTTGATAACGCAGGCACCATGCAGTACGAGATAGAGTGGAACAAGCCCTGGCTTATTCCCGGCGTTCTCTCCGAAACCTCCAAGCGCAAGACCGAGATGCAGCACATCGGTGCAGCCTACACCGCAGAGGGCATCATTACTCTTGCCGGTACCCGTCTTTACACCAGCGCAGCCTACACCGAAGAGGACATCGACGATGTTCTCCGCCGCTTTGACCGCGTATTTGCAAACTGCGGCAAGCTGCCCAAGAAGTAATAATAGGAATTCAGCATTGAGAAGCGAAAAACCGCTTCTCAATGTGTAGGTAAACCCCAGTTCTGTCATTCCGAGACCAGTGCGCACACTGGTCGTGGGAATCCGTTATCCTTAATTAGCGCTAAAACATCAGTTCTTTTATGGAAAACGGATTGCCACACCAGTGACATCGGTCACTGGTTCGCAATGACAAATCTATACTTTATCTATGGTTTGAACGCATAATATTGAGGTTTTTTATATGTATTACAACGAAAAAGAAGCCCGCGAGTTAGTCATTGAAGCGGGCCACAGACTTCTGGAAACCCAGCTGATCGCTCGTACCTGGGGCAACATCAGCGCCCGTGTTTCCGACACCGAGTTTGTCATCACCCCCAGCGGCAGAGCGTACGATACCCTCAAGCCCGAAGAGCTGGTCAAGGTGAACATGGAAACCCTGAAGTACAAGGGCAATATAAAGCCCAGCAGCGAAAAAGGAATCCACGCTCACGCATATCTGCTCCGCAAGGACGTGGACTTTGTTATTCACACCCATCAGTACTACGCCTCAGCAGTTGGCGCAGAGGGAAAGGACCTTGAGTTTGCTCCCTGCGCAGGCTACGGTCTTCCCGGCACGGGCAAGCTGAAGGAGGCTGTTTCCAAGTGCATTGCCGAGCACCCCAAGGACAAGGCATTCCTCATGGCAAAGCACGGCGCACTGTGTCTGGGCGCAAGCTTTGAGGACGCATTTGCCGTTGCGGAGGAGCTGGAGCGCAAGTGTAACGAGCTGTTTCACAACAAGGTAAAGCTGCAGGTCGCAGACCCCAAGTTTGACACCTCCGGCATCACCGATTATCCCTTTGTCCGCTTCGACAGCGACCCCATGACCCGCACCTACAGCTATCTGGGCAAGACTCTTCCCGCATACATTGACGACTTTGCACAGATAGTGGGACCGGACGCAAAGTGCCGTACCTTCAAGGCCTACAAACACGGTCTCAAAAAGCGCAATGCCGTTCTTCTCAACGGCATGGGCGCACTGCTTGTCAGCGATGCTGAGGACGACCTTGACGCCATCTCTCTCATCGTCAGCAAGAACGCCGCCGCAGCTCTCTACTGCGACAGCGCAGAGCCTCTGAGCAAGGCAGACGCCATGCTCCAGCGCGTTATCTATCTGAAAAAGTACTCCAAGCAGAAGGATAAGAAGTAAAATGCTGAAGAAACTCACCGAGGAAAAGCTCTCTGAGATTCTGGAATGCGGAATAAGCGAATTTGCCGAGCACGGCTTTGAAAGCGGAAGCATGAAAAAAATTGCCGAGCGGGCGGATATTTCCGTGGGCGTGCTTTATAAGTATTATGCCGATAAGGACGCCTTCATCATGGCCTGCATAAGACGCTGTCTTGACGGGCTTGAAGGCTTCCTCACGGATATGACCGCCACCGAGGACAAACCGCTTAACTATGTCCGCAGTATGATAAAAACCCTGCTGTTCTACTCCCGCGAGCACGGCGACTACATACGAATGTACCACCGCATCACCCAGATGAGCGACTGCTCCGAGGAGCTTGCAAGGGAGATCGAGGGCTTCACCTCAAGGCTGTATTCCGAATTTCTCGCAAAGGCGCAGGAAAGCGGCGATATCCGCCGTGACATTGACCCGGGGCTTTTCGCATTTTTCTTTGACAACCTTCTCATGATGATGCAGTTTTCCTATGCCTGCCCCTATTATATGGAGCGCTTCAAGCTCTACGGCGGCAGCGATGTAATGGAAAACGATGAATATGTCACCCGGCAGCTTCTCAAATTTATGGAATCGGCTTTCACTCTTGAAAGCAGCGATATTCCGCACAGAAAAGAGGAATAAGTTTGAAAGATAAATCTTCCAAACTTTCCAATTAAATTTAAGCCTTTTTTCTCGCCTCTTGCGAGGCAACCGAAAAACATGGCACTTTATGACCATTCCTTTCGTTGGTCATTTGTGCCTTGCGGAAAATCTGAAAGGAATGGTCATAAAAATGACATATATCCTCGCGTACGACATTGGCACAACGGGCGTAAAGACCTGCCTGTTCGGTGTTGAAAAAACCATAAACCTTCTGGCGTCTGCCAGCCGCGGTTATCCCCTGTACATAATGGAGGACGGCGGCGCCGAGCAGGACGGTGACGACTGGTGGCGCGGTATGTGCGAATCCACCGCGGAGGTTTTCACCAAAACCGACATAAAGCCCGAGCAGATTGCAGGCATTTCCTTCTGCTCTCAGATGCAGGGTCTTGTCCTTGTGGACAAAAACGGCGTTCCCGTACACCGTCCCATGAGCTACATGGACCAGCGTGCCAAGGAAGAGATAAAGAAGGGCATCGCCTACGGCGTTCAGATCGCCGGTGCCAACATTTTCAAGCTTATCCCCAGCCTTATCATCACGGGTGCCGTCACCTGCAGCGTGAAGGACCCCGTATGGAAGTACAAGTGGGTGGAGGCTCACGAGCCCGAAAACTTTGCCCGGGCATATAAGTGGCTTGACGTCAAGGACTACCTTATCTGCCGCTGCACGGGTGAATTCACCATGACCGAGGACTCCGCCTTTGCTACCCTCATTTATGACACCCGCAAGGGCAAGGAGGGCTGGAGCAAAAAAATGTGCTCCATGTTCGACCTGAAGGAAGAGCTTCTGCCCAGAATAATCAAATCCACCGACATGGTGGGAGGTCTCACGGAAAAGGCAGCCTCCGAGCTGGGTCTCGTGGCCAGCACTCCCGTGTTCGGCGGCGGCGGCGACTCCAGCCTCATCGGTGTGGGCGCAGGCTGCGTCAACGTGGGCGACACACATATTTACAGCGGCACGTCCGGCTGGGTAATCACCGTAACCGACAAGCAGCTTGTGGACGTTTCCGCCATGATAGCGGCAGCCACCGGCGCACAGAGCGGCAGATATAACTACTTTGCCGAGATGGAAACCGCAGGCAAATGTCTTGAGTGGGTGAAGGACCACCTCGCCCTTGACGAAATCGGCATTTACCTTGAAAAGAAGCACATCACCGAGGGCTACGAGAGCACCTACACCAGCCTTTACGACTATATGACCGACGTGGTGAAGGACGTTCCTCCCGGAGCAAACGGCGTTATCTTCACTCCCTGGCTCCACGGCAACCGCTGTCCCTTTGAGGACCCCAACTCCACGGGTATGTTTTTCGGTCTGAAGCTGGAGACCGGCAAGACCGAGCTTATCCGTGCGGTGCTTGAGGGCGTGTTCTATCATCTGCGCTGGATGCTTGAGTGTCAGGACAAGAAGGTAAAGACCAGCGACGTTATCCGCTTCGTAGGCGGCGGCGCACTTTCCGACGTTTCCTGCCAGATCCTTGCGGATATTCTGGGACGTAAGGTGGAGACCGTTGCATCTCCTCAGAATGTCGGCAGCGTAGGCGCCGCGGCAATCGTAGCCGTGGGTCTGGGCGTTATCGAAAGCCTTGACTGCGTTCAGGACTTCATTCCCGCCGCAAAGACCTTTGAGCCCAACATGGAAAACCATAAGCTCTACACTCCCTATTTCGAGACCTTCAAAAAGCTTTATAATGCAAATAAAGAGCTCTACAAGAGCATTAAGGAGTAAGCCCCATGAAGAATAAAGAATTGGCACGCACCCTGAAGTTTGTTCTCTTCTCCACGTCCGCAGGCATTATCGAGACTCTGGCAATGATCCTCTGCGAAGAGGTAATAAAAATTCCCGGTCACTACGTCTGCTACACCATCGCACTTGTACTCAGCATTCTGTGGAACTTCACCTTCAACAGAAAATTCACCTTCCAGAGCGCCGAGAACGTTCCCAAGGCAATGCTTCTGGTATTCCTCTTCTACGTTCCCTTCGCTCCCTTCACCATCTGGCTGGAGCATATCCTTGCCGACGTAAACGGCTGGAACGAATATGCCGTTCTTGCCATCAACATGTCGCTGAATCTCTCTCTTGAGTATCTGTGGGACAACTTTGTTGTCTACCGCAACAGCAAGGATACCAACGAAAGAGCACAGAGAAAGGCCGCCGAGGAAGCTGCAAAGGCTGCTGAGGAAAACAACTAAAAACGTAAAAATCAGGCGCTCTTATGAATAAGAGCGCCTGATTTTTTATTACTCAGCCTTTATCGAAAAAATGCTTGTGAAGAAGCTGCAGAGAGGGGAGAAGCTGCTGCTCAGAGGTGATGACGGAGCATACGCCCTCCCGGGCCTCTGCGGAAATTACGGAAATCCCGTTTTCAGAAAGCACAGAAACCGCCTCGCAAAGCCGCGAAATATCCGCGCCTCTGCCCACGAGACTGATTTTGTTTTCGGCCTTGTCGCGTGTTATCCCGCACAGAGCGGGACGGAATTTCTGATGCCGCATATAAGTGCCCTCAACCTTCACAAAGCTTGAAAGCATAAGCACCTCCAGGTTGTATCTCATGGCAATTTCCACAGCCCTCGAGTGCATGACCTGGGAACCGCCCCTTGCCAGCTTCAGCATATCCTCGTAGTCGATCTCGGGCATTTTTTTTGCTCCCGTAACAAGACGGGGGTCGGCGGTGTAAATGCCGTCCACGTCGGAGTAGATTTCGCATCTGTCTGCTCTGAGCGCCGCCGCAAGCGCAACCGCGGTGGTGTCGCTTCCGCCGCGTCCGAGAGTGGTTATATTGTCGCGTACGTCAATCCCCTGGAAGCCTGCAACAATGACAACCCTGCCCTGCGCAAGCTCTTCTCCGATGCGCTCTGTTTTTATGTTCAGAATTCTGGCACTGCCGAAATTCCCATCGGTAAATATTCCTGCCTGCCGTCCCGACAGCGATACGGCTGAAATGCCGAGCTTTTCAAGCTGCATGGACATGAGTGCAACGCTCTGAAGCTCACCTGTTGAAAGCAGGGCGTCAAGCTCTCTGGGCGGCGGTGTCGGGGTTATTTCTGCGGCACGGTCCGTAAGCTCATCGGTGGTATCGCCCGCCGCAGACAGCACCGCCACAACATCGCTGCCCGAAGCACGCGCTTCGGCAATTATTTCCGCAACGCAGCGGATTCTTCCGGCATCGGCAACGGAGCTTCCGCCGAATTTCTGTACAGTCAGCATTTTGCTCCTCCTGTATAAAAAATGAAGCAGGTCTGAAAGACCTGCTTCATTATATTCATTTCGGGTTCAACCTGCCATTATCTCAACCTTCATAACGCCGTTGAGGGCCATAAGACTCGCCATAAGCTCGTCAGAGGTTTTTACCATGGTGTCGGTGACAACGGAAATAGTCACAAGCGCAGCACCGTTTGCCGGGATGCTCTGGTTGATTGTGAGAATATTTGCACCGCTTTCGGTAAAAATAGACAGTACGGCGGCAAGCGTGCCGGGCTTGTCGTGCAGCAGCATGTGGAAGGTCATAACCGTGTCACGCTTCATGTCACGGAAGGGTGAAATAGCGTCCTTGTATTTATAAAAAGCGCTGCGGCTCAGGTCAACGCGGTCCACAGCCTCGGCAACGGTGCGGGCCTCGCCGGTTTCAAGCAGCGACTTTGCTTCGATGACCTTTACAAAGACCTCCGGAAGCGAATCGGCCTTCACAAGATAGTATTTTGGCTGTCCCATTGGCATGGCATATCCTCCTGACACGCTCGAATGTATTTCTCACGCGGATATATTACCATGCTTTGTACGTATATTCAAGAGGAACAGCCATGAGAGGAGCAAATTTTATGCTTTGGGGAATAATATTCAGCATTGTGGCGGGAATGGCCATGAGCATTCAGGGAGTTATGAACACGCGTCTCGGCGAAGGCATAGGCAACATGGAGGCCAACGCCTTCGTGCAGGGTACTGCCTTTGTGCTTTCTCTGCTGGTGCTGGCATTTTACCGCCAGGGCAGCTTTAACGCTCTGGGTCAGGTGAATAAGCTCTACTGGCTGGGCGGTCTGTTCGGAATAATCATCACAATAACCGTCATGCTTGGTATAAAAAACCTGGGGCCAACGGTGGCGATTTCCGTAATTCTCATTTCACAGCTCACGGTGGCGGCGCTCATTGATGCCTTCGGGCTTATGGGAAGCGAAAAGCTTGCGTTCACCTGGTCAAAATACGCGGGTCTTGCGCTGATGACAGGCGGAATGCTGCTGTTTAAATGGAAAATTTAGCGAAAAGTGTTGCAAATCCGATGTTTAGGTGTATAATTATTATGTAAACTAAGAATCGGGAGCGGCACCTATGAAACGTATAATTTCCATTCTCACAGCGCTTGTTATGACGGCCTCACTTCTCTGCACGGCAGTGTTCGCAGATGAGGGGGGAGAGCTGACATCTGCTGAGGGGTGGACAATCATAACCGTTGACGCAGGTCACGGAGGCAACGGCGGCGGCTACTGCAGAATAAACGGACGCGATTACTGTGAAACCGAGATTGTTCTGAAAATAGCCTACTATCTCAAGGCGGAGCTTGAAACCTACCAAAAGGTGAAGGTCGTGCTCACCCGCACAACCAACAGTCAGGAGGAATATGACAGAATATACGAGCTGGGAACGCGCGGACAGATTGCCGCCGACTGCGGCTCCGATGTTTTCATCAGCCTCCACATAAACGGCACGGATTACAGGAACAGCGCAAGCGGCGCCTGCATTCTTGTTCCCAACGGAAATTACCGTCCCGAGCTTGCGGAAAAGGATTATGAGCTGGGCAGGTGTATTCTCGCAAGGCTGAACGAGCTTGGAATAGGTACATACCACGGCGGCTTTCTGACGCGTGACTCCGAGATGAATCCGCCTGACCAAAACCCCGACGGGACTGTTGCGGATTATTACGGAATCGTGCGCACGGGCCTGTGGCACAATCTGGTCACGGTACTGGTGGAGCACTGCTTTATTGACAACACCTACGAGGCGACAAACTACCTCAGAACCGATGAACAGCTCAAGGCTCTTGCCCACGCTGATGCAATGGGAATTGTCGACTATCTGGGGCTTCAGAAGGCAAGCGATGAGGAACCGGCGAACAACGAATACTGCCTGCTGGATTACCGCGGCTTCTGGGCGCATGAGGCCATTGACAAGGCTGTGCTTGCGGGCTGGGTAAAGGGCTACGGCGACCACACCTTCCGTCCCAGAAACAGCGTAACCAGAGGCGAGTTCGTAACCTTCCTCGGACGTGCCGCGGGAGTGGATACGGGACTGTACGGCGAAAGCGCCTTTGCCGATGTTCCGACGGATAAATTCTGCGCGTCCTATGTTCAGTGGGCGGCGGAAAACGGAATTGTGAACGGCTATGAGGACGGCAATTTCTATCCCGACAGAAACATCACGCGTGAGCAGATTGCAAAGATAATGACCTTATTCCTTGCGTATATGGGCTATGATGTCAGCGGCGAATATTCCCTTGAGGATTTCGACATCGGAGACGTTGACGCCTTCAGCAGCTGGGCGGGCGAATACGTTGCCTTCTGCTATGCAAACGGTCTGCTTCAGGGCAACAACGGCTGCTTTGAGCCGAAGCGCACGGCAACACGCGGAGAGGCCTGCACGGTGCTGGTGAGAATGATGGATTACGACGGCCCCAAGGTCAGTGATGAACCCGTAATTACAGAAGAATGATGAAAAAATCCCCTGTCATGTGACAGGGGATTTTTTTCAGTTCAGGGGATTGATGCCCACGATTTTGTGGATAACTTCTTCAAGGAAGCTGCGGAGATTTTCAAGACCGTAGTTGGATTCCAGAAGAGTTTTAATTCTTTCAAGGTTGCCGCCGGTTATGAAGCCCACGCCTATGCAGACAAGACCGAGCAGCACAGCTATTCCGGTTATAATACCGAGTACCTTCCAAACCTTAGCCATTGACAGCAACCTCCTTTACGCACCACTTGTGACCGAGCGCCACAATGCCGCGGAAGAGACCGCGGAAGCTGATAACAGTAAGCCAGATTGAGAACCATGCAAAAATAATGCCGACAGCAATCAGTACAATGCCCGCACCCAGAACGATGAAGGTGTCAGCCATGAGCTGTACACCGGAGAAGGCGGTGGTTAGAACGCTTATGCCTGCCGCGCCCACATAGCAGGAGGCGCCGAGCAGAGCCAGCACGACTACGGCGAGAACCGCAAACAGAACCAGTCCGACGGGTACTGCAACGATGAGATAGGCGATAAGCGCCAGAGGACGTATGCGTTCCTCGGTTTCAAAATCGCCGTCACGGTCATAAATGGGGCTGTCGTCAATGAGGATTGCCTCCTCCTCAACGGGAGCCTCCTCCTCAACGGGAGCCTCCTCCTCAACGGGAGCCTCTTCCTCGGCGGGAGCCTCTTCCTCAACGGGAGCCTCTTCCTCAACGGGAGCCTCTTCCTCGGCGGGAGCTTCCTCCTCAACGGGAGCCTCCTCCTCAACGGGAGCTTCCTCCTCAACGGGAGCCGCTTCCTCAACGGGAGCCTCTTCCTCGGCGGGAGCTTCCCCCTCAACGGGAGCCTCCTCAACGGGAGCCTCCTCCTCAACGGGAGTCTCTTCCTCAGCGGGAGTTTCCTCCTCAACGGGAGTGTCTTCCTCGACGGGAGCTTCTTCCTTTACAAAGAGAGGCACATATTCAACGCCCTGCTCTGCGGCTCTCTCCTTGCGGATTTCCTCAACGATGTCCTCGTAGCTTCCGACAAAGGCAGGAGCTTCGTGCTCCTCTTTTTCGCCTTCTTCCTCTTCGCGCTTCGCGGGGGTTATGGCAGTGAAGGTTTCGGGAGCGGTGGCAGCTTCCTTGGAATCTGCATTTACCGCAAGCTTTCTGACCTCACGGTTGTAGTTGCGGGAAATTGTAACGGCAAGCTTGGTGGGGGAGCCAAACTCCTCCAGCATGGCCTCCTCGTCCTCGGCCTCATCGAGCATTTTGTTGTAATGCTGAATAATTTCGTCCCTGTCTTCCTTGAACATGAAGGTAAGCAGCTTCGAAAGCTCAGCCATGTAACGCTGTCTGTTAATACGCGTCACCTCCGTAGAGAATTTGCCCTGATACATATGGACGTAGTTTTACCTTTAACTTAATATATTATATTTTAATTTGCCAAAACGGTCAAGAATATTCATCAAAGTTTACGGTTTATCAATATTTTCTTGACAATGGAAAACTGCTTATATAAAATAAATTGGTTAAAAAATACTGGAGGAAGGCCTCTGGTAGATAGGAGAAAACAAAAATGGCAAAAGAAAAGAAAGTTGAACAGATAACCGATATGGAGCAGGACTTTGCCCAGTGGTTCACCGACGTTTGCACCAAGGCGGAGCTCGTCGATTACTCAGGCGTAAAGGGACTTTTTGTCCTGCGTCCCTACGGCTATGCAATCTGGGAAAATATCCAGAAGGAGCTTGACAGAATGTTCAAGGAGGGCGGACATGAGAACGTGTCCATGCCCATGCTCATTCCCGAAAGCCTTCTGCAGAAGGAAAAGGATCATGTTGAGGGCTTTGCGCCCGAGTGTGCATGGGTAACCGTGGGCGGCAGCGAGGAGCTCCCCGAGCGTCTGTGTATCCGCCCCACCTCCGAAACCCTTTTCTGTGACCACTGGAGCCACACCGTCCACTCATGGCGCGACCTGCCCATGCTTTACAACCAGTGGTGCAGCGTTCTGCGCTGGGAAAAGACCACCCGTCCCTTCCTCCGCGGCAGAGAGTTTCTGTGGCAGGAGGGACACACCCTGCATATTAGCGAGGAGGAAGCCCGCAGGGAGACCCTGCAGCAGCTTGAGGTTTACGCCGACCTCTGCGAAAATTACCTTGCAATGCCCGTAATCCGCGGCAACAAGACCGACAAGGAAAAGTTCGCAGGTGCAGTCAACACCTACACCATCGAGTGCATGATGCACGACCGCAAGGCTCTACAGTCCGGCACCAGCCACTATTTCGGCGACGGCTTTGCAAAGCAGTTTGACATTACCTTCTCCGATAAGGACAACAAGCTGAAGTACCCCCATCAGACATCCTGGGGTATGTCCACCCGCATCATAGGCGGCATCATCATGACCCACGGCGACAACAGCGGTCTGGTACTGCCTCCCCGCATTGCACCCATTCAGGTCATTGTCGTTCCCGTTGCACAGCATAAGGAAGGCGTCATCGAAAAGGCAACCGAGCTTTACGAGACAGTCAAGGCCGCAGGTATCCGCGCAAAGATTGACACCAGCGACAACAGCCTGGGCTGGAAGTGCGCACAGTACGAGATGAAGGGCGTTCCCCTCCGCATTGAGATAGGTCCCCGCGACATTGTGAACAATGTCTGCATGGCAGTCCGCCGCGACAACGGCGAGAAGATTTCCGTTTCCCTCGACGAGCTTGAGGCAAGGCTTCCCGAGCTGCTTGCCGATGTTCAGCAGGGACTTTTCGACAAGGCAAAGAAGAACCTTGACGAGCATATTTTCGAGGCACATTCCCTTGAGGAAGCAAAGGAAATTCAGGAAACCAAGGGCGGCTTCATCAAGACCATGTGGTGCGGCGAGCTTGAGTGCGAAATGAAGATGAAGGAAGAAGCGGGCATGTCCTCACGCTGCATTCCCTTCAAGCAGGAAGACCTGGGCGACACCTGCCCCATCTGCGGCAGAAAAGCAAAGCACATGATTTACTGGGGCGTTGCCTACTAAAATCAAAACCCACCCTGAAGTGTAAAAACTTCGGGGTGGGTTTTTGTTTTATCCCAAATCAATGTCAAGGGCAAAAAGACCGCCTGCACCGCCTGAGTAGAGGAAAAGCACGTTGTCCGTGGGCTTGAAGGCACCATCTTTTGCAAGCTTAATGAGTCCCGCAAAGGCCTTGCCCGTGTATACAGGGTCAAGGAACAGACCTTCGTTTTCCGCAAGCATACGGATCGCGGCGTTGCCCTCCTCGGAGGGAATGGCGTAGCCAGGACCGCACATATTCAGCAGATGAACGTCTGCGGAGGTGACTTCCAGATCAAGCCCGAGAAGCTTCACGGCCTCCTTCATGATGCCCGTGGTTATAACGTCAAAGGGGTCATCGTCAACCATCATGCCCATTGTCTTTGTGCCGGGCATAAAGAGCTTTGCGCCCAGTGCCACGCCTGCGTGGGTGCCGCCGCTGCCCTCTGCACATATAACGTGGTCAAAATGCACGCCGCTTTCGGCAATTTCCTTCATGCAGGCAACATAGCCGAGAGAGCCTATGGCGTTTGAGCCTCCGCAGGGAATTTTGTAGTAGGGCTTTCCGAGCTCCCTGCCCACTCTGTCCATTTCGGCGTAAATATCGTCATAGCTGTCCGTGTCCATGAAGCGCACGTCAGTATCCATGAGATACTCAAGAAGTTGGTTGCCCTTTCTGTCGGTTACTCCGCGCTTTTTGAGAATGAGAATGGGGGTCATGCCCAGGCGCTTTGCGCAGGCTGCGGTGAGCATTGCGTGATTGGACTGAGCTCCGCCCGTGGTGAATATAATTTCCGCGCCCTGCCTTTTTGCATCGGCAAGGAGAAACTCAAGCTTTCTGACCTTGTTGCCGCCGAGACCGATGCCCGTCAGGTCATCGCGCTTGATCCAGACGTTTGTGCCGAGAATGCGGCTGATGTTTTCCAGCTTGTGCATGGGGGTAGGAAGTATCGCAAGGGGAATCCTGTCAAAGTCCTTTAAATTTTTCATAACACACCTCCGGGCTGTTTGCTTTCAGTATATCAAAATTTACCTGAATTTCAATACGCCAGATGACACAAGCGGAAAAATGCGGTATAATTATTACATCAAAAACAGAGAGATGCGTTATGAGCGGAGAGGAAAAGTTAAAATAAAGATCACCGGCAGAGCTCAAAAGAAACCTGCCGGTAATCTTTTATTTGTAATCAGCAGAGCTGGAAGCCTGCAGGAACGGAATCGTCAAGCATGAGCAGGTGAAGCTCTTCCTTGCCGTTTTCCTCATGGACTGCGGAAAGCAGCATGCCGTTGGATTCCTGCCCCATCATCTTGCGGCTGGGCAGGTTGAGGATTGCAACAACGGTCTTGCCCACAAGCTGCTCGGGCTCGTAGAACTTGTGAATGCCGGAGAGGATCTGGCGGGGAGTGCCGCTGCCGTCGTCAAGCTGGAACTTGAGAAGCTTTTCGCTCTTCTTCACGGCCTCGCAGGACAGAACCTTGCAGACGCGCATATCGCACTTCGCAAACTCATCGATACTGACATCGGGAAGAACAGGCGGGAACTTGGGACCCTCGGCCTTTTTCTTTGCGGCCTCAAGCTCTTCAAGTGCCTTTGCCATGTCGATGCGGGGGAAGAGGGTTTCGCCCTTGTGGGCAACAGCCTCTTCGGGCATTACGCCGTACTTGCCTGCGTTGTCCCATACCGCGACCTCGGTGCCGCCGATTTGCTCAAGAGCCTTGTCGCAGCTTTCGGGAATGAAGGGCTTCAGCATGGTGAGGGCAGCGCGCAGTGCCTCAAGAAGATTGTACATGACAGTGGCGAGGCGGGGCTTCTTTGCCTCCTCCTTTGCCAGCACCCAGGGTGCAGTTTCGTCGATGTACTTGTTGGCACGCTGAATGAGTTTAAACACTTCCTCAAGTGCAAGGTGAAGCTGGAAGTTATCCATCTGTGCCGCGTACTTTGCGGGAGCGGACTTGATCATTTCAATGAGCTCGCTGTCAAGCTCGTCAGCCTCGCGCTCGGGAATGAGCTTGCCGCCGAAGTACTTGTCCACCATGGCGGTGGTGCGGGAAACAAGGTTGCCCAGATCGTTTGCAAGGTCGGTGTTGATGGTAGAGATAAGCAGCTCGTTGGAGAAGTTGCCGTCGGAGCCGAAGGGGAAGGTGCGCAGCAGGAAGAAGCGCAGAGCGTCAACGCCGAACATATCCGCCAGCAGGTAGGGATCGACAACGTTGCCCTTGGACTTGCTCATCTTGCCGCCGTCGATGACCAGCCAGCCGTGGCCGTAAACCTTCTTGGGCAGGGGAAGATCAACGCTCATGAGCATTGCGGGCCAGATGATGGAGTGGAAACGCACGATCTCCTTGCCGACGATGTGGTGTGCGGGCCAGTACTTTTCAAAATCGTCGTATCTGTCGTTGAGATAGCCCATGGCGGTGCAGTAGTTGAACAGCGCATCGACCCAGACGTAAACAACGTGACCCGGGTCAAAGTCCACGGGAATGCCCCAGCTGAAGCTGGTGCGGGAAACGCAGAGATCCTCAAGACCGGGCTTAATGAAGTTATTGATCATTTCGTTGACGCGGGAGGCAGGCTGCAGAAATTCGCCGCCCTCCAGAAGCTCCTGCACGGGCTTTGCGTACTTTGAAAGCCTGAAGAAGTATGCCTCCTCCTCTGCGTAATGTACCTCTCTGCCGCAGTCGGGGCATTTGCCGTCAACAAGCTGGCTTTCGGTCCAGAAGCTTTCGCAGGGGGTGCAGTACATACCCTTGTATGCGCCCTTGTATATATCGCCCTTGTCGTACATCTTTTTGAATATCCGCTGGATAGACTCAACGTGATAATCGTCTGTCGTGCGGATAAAGCGGTCGTTGGAGATGTTCATAAGCTTCCACAGGTCGGTGATGCCGCCGGGGCCCTCGACGATCTTATCGACGAACGCCTGCGGGGTCATTCCCGCCTGCTTTGCCTTTTCCTCGATCTTCTGACCGTGCTCGTCGGTGCCGGTGAGGAACATGACGTCATAGCCGCAGAGCCTTTTGTATCGGGCAATGGTGTCGGTGGCGACCGTGCAGTAGGTGTGACCTATGTGCAGCTTGTCCGAGGGGTAATAGATGGGTGTGGTGATGTAGAAGGTTTTTTTGTCCATGTATATATACTCCTTTCGGGTTGTTTTTTTAATTCCGGTTCAGATGATG
>JAZRZJ010000027.1:0-5951 GCA_045601285.1 Oscillospiraceae bacterium | reverse complement strand
TGTTATTCTCGACGATGTTATTTCCACCGGCGAATCACTCCGTGCAGTCGAAGAGCTTGTGAACACCGCAGGCGGCAATGTTGTTGCAAAGATGGCCGTTCTCGCAGAGGGCGATGCCTTTGACCGCGATGACATCATCGTACTCGGCAAGCTTCCCCTGTTCAATGCCGACGGCAGCATTAAGGCATAAGCGGCAGGGTATAATTTCCCGCAGGGAATCCCCCAGTCAGCTTCGCTGACAGCCCCCTTTAGACAAGGGGGGCCATGAGAGAGGCGGATCGCCAACCTGCAATGCCTGTTCCCTGATAAAAAATTCCCCGACTCTCGTCGGGGAATTTTTTGTTACTTATTCTCTTCTTCGGTTTTATCTTTTTTAAGGAAGTCCCTGAATGCCACTGCAACTGCGGCAAGGTCAATGACCGTTGCGGCAATCAGCACGGCAAGTGCGCCGGAATACTCTGCAATATTCTCTATCATGATGCTTTCCTCCTTAAATCCAGCCCAGGCAGGCGCAGACGATTATCAGTAATGCGTCAAAGCCGAGGATAATTCCGTCAACCTTAAGTGCCGCCTTAACGGTGGGTCTGTCATGTACGTAGAATGCGGTGGCGAAGAAGGGCAGATAGCCGATGAGCCACAGGATCCAGGGGCAGCTTCTCTGCCAGAAGCTCCACTCCCATGTAAGTATACCGCAGTAGTTGAGGAAGCACTCAACCAGAACAGCGGCGGTGGTGAGAACGATGCAGTAGAAAATGCGGTTGTTCATGCCGAGGATCTTCTGCTTTCTGTCCTCGGGAAGCATGAGGCAGACGGAAATGCCCATGATAAGAAACATCATTGAAATCTCAAGATTGTAGCCTATCATGATGAGCAGGGACGTGTCGCCCACGCCAACGGGTGTGCCCCATACGGGAGCCCAGCCGCTGATGGAGCAAATCATGGAGTTCCAGATTTCGTTGAAAATATCAACGCCCCAGAGCGCCACACCGCCCAGAACCACCTTATAGTGCTTCTGGCTGAGTTCCTTTGTGACAATGTACAGCACAATGAGGAACAGAGGCACCGCGTACCAGTGCATTGTTGCCTGCGGGTCACGCAAAATCGTAAACGCAGACTGTGTGTATTCTGACATATTTTTCCTCCTTTAATTGTTTGTGTCTATACATTTAATATAGTCTTGTACAAAATGCTTGTCAAGGAGGATATTCTGTCAGCGGCGCTTTTCAAAGAAGCTTTTCAGTATTTCCGCGCATTCGTCATTTCTGACTCCGCCGTAAACGGCGGGTTTATGGCCGTAGCGCTCTTCAAAGAGGTTAATTACGCTGCCGCAGGAGCCCGTGTTTTCGTCCTTTGCACCGTATACCACGCTGGTAATGCGGGAATTGATTATACCTCCGGCGCACATGGGGCAGGGCTCAAGGGTGACGAACATTGTGCAGCCGGAAAGCCGCCAGTCCTCAATTTCCGAGCAGGCCTCGCGTATAGCCTCCATTTCCGCATGGGCTGAGGCGTCGTGGGTTCCTTCCCGGCGATTGCGTCCGCTGCCTATGACCTTGCCGTCGGCGTTTACGATGACGCAGCCCACGGGTACTTCCCCGGCTTCAAAGGCTTCCCTTGCGTATTCAAGGGCCATATCCATGTAATATTCTCTGTCCATTGTGTTACCTCTTTGTTCTTCGTCACAGACATTCCGCATTATTTGAGGGGATTCTTCGCTGACGCTCAGAATGACACGGTGGTGTAGGTTTCGCTGTCATTTCGGGGGATTCTTCGCTGACGCTCAGAATGACACGGTGGTGTAGGTTTCGCTGTCTTTTCGGAGGATTCTTCGCTGCGCTCAGAATGACACGGGAACCTAAATCATCTGTCATCCTGAACGAAATGAAGGATCTCCTATTCAGCAGATAAATCCTTCCACTCAGGGTTAATGCTTTCAATCAGGGCATTTTTCTTTGCCCTTGTCCAACCCTTTATTCTCTTCTCCGCAGCTATTGCATCATTAACTTCGGAAAATTCCTCAGCAAACACGAGCTTGCAAGCATTGTACTTTTTCGTAAACCCTTCGATTTCGTGGCTTTTATGCTCGCCTATTCTGCGTCCCAGGTTGTTTGTCACACCTGTATATAGGACAGTGTTATATTTGTTTGTCATCATATATACATAGTAAGGCATGGTTTATATCTCGATTCTGTATTTTTGGGGGATTCTTCGCTGACGCTCAGAATGACGCGGCAGTGTAGGTTTCGCTGTCTTTTCGGGGGGATTCTTCGCTAACGCTCAGAATGACACGGCAGTTTAAAACCCTCTGTCATCCTGAACGAAGTGAAGGATCTCCTACTCCTATATAATCAGAATATGTTTCTGAAAAAGGCAGGGCTTAAGACCCTGCCTTTATTGATCAACTTATTAAACCACTGCGCAATAGCAGCTTGCTGTGGATTTTTTGCTGTAAGAAGGCGCTTTCCCGAAGGAATATACAGATATTTCGAGGGGAAGCAACGAACTTACGGCGGAAAAGACACGCTGTGCGTTTAGCTTTGCACCTATAAAACCACTGCGCAATAGCAGCTTGCCGTGGATTTTTTGCTGTAAGAAGGCGCTTTCCCGAAGGAATATACAGATATTTCGAGGGGAAGCAACGAACTTACGGCGGAAAAGACACGCAAGATGCGCTTATTTAAGAGCGGCGGTGATAATAGACATCTGATAAACTTCCTCTGCGTTGCAGCCGCGGCTCAGATCGTTGATGGGAGCGTTGAGGCCCTGGAGAATGGGACCGTATGCTGCAAAGCCGCCCAGACGTGCAGCGATCTTATAGCCGATGTTGCCGGACTGGATTTCGGGGAAGATGAAGGTGTTGGCATAGCCTGCAACGGGGCTGCCGGGGAACTTAAGCTGACCCACAACGGGAGAAACCGCTGCGTCAAACTGCATTTCGCCGTCTACCTTGAGTTCGGGAGCAAGCTTCTTGACTTCCTCGGTGGCGTTGCGGACGAGGTCAACATTTGCGCCCTTACCGCTGCCCTTGGTGGAGTAGCTGAGCATTGCAACTTTGGGGTCAACACCGAAGACCTGTGCGGTCTTTGCGGTTTCGATTGCGACCTCTGCCAGCTTCTGAGCTGCGGTGAAGGTTACGTTGCCTTCCTTGTCAACGGTATCCTGATAATCAATGTTGATTGCGCAGTCGCCCATTGCCAGAGTCTCTTCGCCGCGGATCATGATGAAGCAGGAGGATACGAGATGTGCACCCTTCTTGGTCTTTACGAGCTGGAGTGCGGGACGGACGGTGTCAGCGGTGGAGTAGGTTGCGCCGCCCAGCAGACAGTCGGCCTTGCCCATCTTTACGAGCATGGTGCCGAAGTAATTGCCCTTCATGAGATTTGCTCTGCACTCCTCGGGAGTCATCTTGCCCTTGCGGAGCTCGACCATGGTTGCAACCATTTCGTCCATGCCTTCGTAGGTTGCGGGATCGAGAATTTCAAGACCTTCAATATCGAAGCCGCCCTTTGCAGCTTCAGCCTTGACAACGTCAACATTGCCCACGAGAATGGGGGTAAGGAAGCCCTCTGCCTTCAGGCGAGCGGCAGACTCAAGGATACGTGCATCGTGGCCTTCGGTGTAGACTATCTTACGGGGATCGTTCTTCAGAACTTCAACCAGTTTTTCAAACATTTATATTTCCTCCATAATTATACGGCTTTTGCCGCAAAAATTTACATTTATCACTTTAACACCAGACAAAAAATTTTTCAAGTATTTAGCAAGATTTCTATTTACAAACTGTATTACAGAATGTATAATATACAAACTGTAATCAATTGGGACGGAGATTGCCATGGATAACAAAAACACTTTCTCACAGACTCTTTCCGAGCTGCGCCACAGAAGCGGCTTCAGTCAGCGCAAGGCAGCTTCGGATTTAGGAATAAGCCAGGCTCTGCTGAGCCACTATGAAAACGGCGCCCGTGAGCCCGGCCTTAACTTTGTGTGCAAGGTCTGCGATTACTACAACGTAACCGCTGACTATCTTCTGGGACGCAGCACCAATCCCACCGGCATCAGCAGCTCCTCCGAGGTTGCAAAGGCGTTCATCGGAGAGCTCCGCGTTCTTGCCAACAAGGCCGAGGCAGCTCTGGAGGAACTCGGATGATAAATCAGGACCATATCAGAAATTTTTCCATAATCGCTCATATTGACCACGGTAAGAGCACTCTTTCCGACCGTCTGATCGAGCTTTGCGGTGCCGTTGAGCAGCGCATCATGGAGGATCAGATCCTTGACAACATGGACCTTGAGCGTGAGCGCGGCATTACCATCAAGGCGCGTGCCGTGGGCCTTAACTACAAGGCATCAGACGGAGAGAGCTACACCCTCAATCTTATCGACACTCCGGGACACGTTGACTTCAACTATGAGGTTTCACGCTCCCTTGCCGCCTGTGAGGGTGCGGTTCTTGTTGTTGACGCATCTCAGGGTGTTGAGGCGCAGACTCTGGCAAACACCTATCTTGCCCTTGATGCCGACCTTGAGATCCTCCCGGTCATCAACAAAATCGACCTTCCCGCCGCAGACCCTCAGCGCGTAAAGCAGGAGATCGAGGACATCATCGGCATTCTCGCCATGGACGCCCCCGAAATCTCCGCGAAAAACGGCATCAACGTCGAGGCCGTTCTCGATGACATTGTTTCCAATGTTCCCGCTCCGCAGGGTGACGTTAACGCTCCCCTCACGGCACTTATCTTCGACAGCCAGTATGACAGCTACCGCGGCGTTATCGTTTTCATGCGTCTGTTTGACGGGCGCGTAAAGAAGGGCACCGAGGTTCTTCTGAAATCCACGGGCGCAAGGTACAGCGTGCTTGAAGTCGGTCACATGCGTCCCATAGGTCTTGAGCCCTGCGACGAGCTCTGCGCAGGCGATGTCGGCTACTTCACCGCTTCAATCAAAAACGTTGCGGACACTCAGGTGGGCGACACCGTTACCACGGCGGCAAACCCCTGCACCGAGGCTCTTCCCGGCTACCGCCCCGCACGCGCCATGGTCTACTGCGGCATCTACACCGAGGACGGCAGCAAGTATCCCGACCTCCGCGATGCCCTGGAAAAGCTTCAGCTCAACGACGCCTCACTGTCCTTTGAGCCCGAAAGCTCCGTTGCTCTCGGCTTTGGCTTCCGCTGCGGTTTCCTTGGTATGCTTCACATGGAGGTCATTCAGGAACGCCTTGAGCGCGAATTTGACCTTGAGCTTGTAACCACTCTCCCCTCCGTTATTTATAAGGTCATCAAGACCGACGGAAGCGTTGTAATGGTTGACAACCCCCACAACTACCCCGACCCCGCCAACATTGAGCACGCCGAGGAGCCCTATGTAAAGGTCAGCATCATCACTCCCAACGACTTTGTAGGCAACATCATGCCACTGTGTCAGGACAGGCGCGGCGAGTACAAGGATATGCAGTACCTCGACTCCCACCTTGTTGAGCTTCGCTATGAGATGCCTCTCAACGAGATTATCTATGACTTTTTCGATACTCTCAAGGCACGCACAAAGGGCTACGCCTCCCTTGACTATGAGCTCTCGGAATACAAGCCCTCGGAGCTTGTGAAGGTTGACGTTCTGCTTAACGGTGACCAGGTGGACGCACTCAGCTTCATCGCCCACAAGGACAAGGCCTATGGCAGAGCGAGAAAGCTCTGTGAAAAGCTCAAGGACAACATTCCCCGCCAGCTTTTCGAGGTGCCTATCCAGGCGGCCATCGGCGGCAAGATCATCGCCCGCGAAACCGTCAAGGCAATGCGCAAGGACGTTCTTGCCAAGTGCTACGGCGGCGATATCACCCGTAAGAAGAAGCTGCTGGAAAAGCAGAAAGAGGGCAAGAAGAAGATGCGTCAGCTGGGTACGGTCTCCATACCCACCGAGGCGTTCCTTGCAGTCCTCAAGCTTGACGAATG
>JAZRZJ010000026.1:0-2880 GCA_045601285.1 Oscillospiraceae bacterium | reverse complement strand
AACTCAAACTTAAAACTATTCTATCTCTAATTGCGGAAATTATCAAGATGCACGCGAAGAAACTTGCACATTCATACGGATTATGCTATAATCACCGTGGGTTAGTTTATAAACAGACTTACAGATTGGTGGTAGAAAATGAAAGATCTGAAGCATATACGTTTTTTTGAGCGGCTGCTTGACGCCGCGGATAACGAGCTCGTCCGTCAGGCTAAGGCAGAGGGCAGGGTGTGCGTCGGCTACACCTGCTACTACGTTCCGGAGGCGCTGCTTAACTGCGGCAACGCCTTTTCCGTCCGTCTGAGCGCACCGAACACCGGCTCGCTCGACATCAGCCAGTATTACATGAACAGCTTCATCTGCGGCTACACCCGTGCGCTTTTCGAGCGTGCCTTCGAGGGCGGCTATAATTTCCTTGACTTCTACGCCTCCTCCGATACCTGTCAGCAGATGGTGCGTGTGGTCGAAAATATACACGAGCTTGAGCTTGTGAACAACAAAAAATTCGATTACGGCATCATTGATTCTCCGCTGAAGATTTCTCCTCACGGACTGAAGCTTTATGAGGAGCAGATAAAGCTCCGCTTCATGAAGCCCCTTGAGGAAAAGTTCGGCGTTGATTTCTCCGACAAAGCAATACGCGAGGCAATAAAGCTCCACAACGAGATGTGCGAGGTTTTCGAGGAAATGTGCGAGCTGCGCAAGGCGGACAACCCCGTAATCACTCCCAGAGAGTTCCATATCATATCCATTGCAAGCTATCTCTGCCCCACATATCTTATTCTGCCCTACCTCAAGGAAACCCTTGCGGAGCTTAAAAAACGCAAGCCCGACCCCGAAAACAAGTGGAGAGCAAGAGTTGTGGTAATCGGCAGCGAGCTTGACGACTACGCCTTCTCCGAAATCCTTGAGAACAACCGCTGCTATGTTGCTGCCGACCGCTACTGCTTCGGCGCCTTTCCCGGCAGACAGAAGATTATCCTCAACGACGAGGAAAGCGCACTGACCCAGGTTTGCAGAAACTATCTCGAAACCAATATGTGTCCCCGCTTCATGTCCGTGGAGAAGATTCAGCAGCGCAGGGACTATGCAAAGTATCTGGTTGATGAATACAGGGCCGACGGCATTATCTACGAGCAGGCCAAGTTCTGCGACTTCTGGGGCTATGAGCGTATGCTCAACACCCAGATCATGCGTGAGGAATACGGTGTTCCCACGCTTGGCATCGACCGTGAATACGTTGTCCGCGGCTCCGGTCAGCTTGCAACACGCGTTCAGGCCTTCGTCGAAAGTCTTGAAATCAAGAAAATTCAGGAAGGGGGAGAGAAGTAATGAAAAACATGGGCAAGAATATGCAGCCCAAGACTGGAATTTACAGGTTCCGTGAATGGCGCGGCATAAAGGACTCGGCATACGACTATGCAATGTGGTGCAAGCTCTGGGGAAAGCTCATCAAGTGGGCTGTGGGCCATCCCGTTCAGAACGTAAAGGCAATTTTCAGATATCGCTGGATGTTCACCTATCTCACCGTTCCCTCCTTCTTTGACCGCAGCTGCGAAGGCTTCCGGGGCGCTGCACTCCGGGGCGGCAGAAACAATTTCATGCTGCTCACCGATGTTGTCATAGAATATCTGGACACCCTGCTTTCTGCGGACATGCACCTGCATCCCGGCAGCAAAAAGGCTGAGGAGCTGGGTAAAAAGATAATCTGCATGGACGAGCTGGTGCCCGCCCTGCTCACCGCCGGCTTCCCGGAGGCAAAGACCATTCTCTATCAGATGGTGCCTGTCTACCTGCCTTCACTCATAAATCAGCACAGCACCACCCATTACATAAGCGAGTCCGAGCTCCGCGGTCTGCCCGCAGATGTGTGCCCGCTGCCCTCCTTTGAGGCCGGCGTTGCCATCGATGACGATTACCCCGTCATCGGCAAGTGCATGCTCACCTGCAACATGCCCTGCGACGGCAGTATAATGACCACCGCCGTTCAGGACCGCCGCCACGGTCTGCCCACCCATCCGGTGAACGTGCCTCTGCGCTGGCTTCAGGACGAGGTTCAGGACTATGCCGTTGAGGAGATACTCTCCGCCATAAGCTGGCTTGAAGAGCAGATGGGCATGAAGTATGATTGGGACGCTCTGAAGAGAGCCTGCGAAAACTGGAACGAGGAGCAGAAGCTAAAGTTCGAGAAATGGGAGTTTAACCGCACCAAGCTCCCGCCTCACACCGGCTCATCCACATGGATGTACAGAATTTTTGAGCATCAGGTGGTCTGCGTGGATCCACGCGCCGTGGAAAACGACCGAAAGGTCAATAAGATACTGGCCCGTGAGGTCGCAAAGGGAAACTGCAAAAAGGATATCCGCTACCGTGCTGTCATCTGGAATACCCCTGCAAACAACTACGGCAACTTCAACAACTGGGCACTCAACGCCTGGGGCGTTGAAAGCGTCATTGAAATGATCGACGTTCACGGCACCGAGCTTATCGACACCTCCTCAAAAGAGAGCATGCTTCTCGGCATTGCCAACATGATACAGACCTCCACCATGCGCGCCCACACCAAGGGCGGCTACGAGGTCATGATAGACGATATGTGGCGCTGCTACGACGAGTTTAACTGCGATTTTGTCATCCTCTTTGACCAGATCTCCTGTAAGGGCGTGGGCGCCATCAACGGACTGTTTGAGGAAAGCGCGAGAAAGCGCGGAGTCAAGCTCTGCAAGGTGCGTCAGGACCTCATGGAGCCGACGAGCATCTCCCGCCGCGACATGCGCGGAGACGTCAACACCTTCATGTCCACCGTGCTGAACGCCACCCCCGTTGACCCGACCCTCATTGAATTTGACGACGACGAAAGCTGGTAAGAAAAATGAAAAA
>JAZRZJ010000025.1:0-7614 GCA_045601285.1 Oscillospiraceae bacterium | reverse complement strand
ACGATGATGTCATCGCGGTCAAAGGCATCGCCCTCTGCGAGAACGGCCATCTTTGCAACAACATTGCCGCCTGCGGTGTTCACAAGCTCTTCGACTGCACGGAGTGATTCGCCGGTGGAAATAACATCGTCGAGAATAACAATGCGCTTGCCCTTCATAAGCTCTGCGTCATCGGAGTCGAGAACGAGAGTCTGCACACCTGCTGTGGTGATGGACTGAACGTTCACAACCATGGGGTTCTTCATGTAGGCCTTGGCCTTTTTTCTTGCAACGATGTACTTCTCGTTGCCGCTCTGACGGGACATTTCGTAGAGCAGGGGAATGGCCTTTGCCTCGGGAGCGATGATATAGTCATATTCGGGAGCGCGCTCCAGAAGCTCTGTTGCGCAGTGGACGGTAAGCTCAACATCGCCGAACATGACAAAAGCGCCGATATAAAGGTCGTCGGTGACCTTGCAGATAGGAAGCTCGCGCTTCAGACCGGCAATGTCAATTTCATAAATCATAATAAATCTCCTTGCGCAGATATACTGCATTCATTAAATATTAATACACGGATATTTTACAATATATAATGCAAAAATCAAGGTCTGCGGGGTAAATTCTGAAAAAAGTCTATGTAAGGACAAAATAATATAAAGTAGGCTAACACAGATGTTAAGAAAGACCTGATAAAATTAACATTAAGTAAATCCTTTAAAAATTGAGGCAATACCGCTATGTAGGATATATCCACAATTATTGGACACCGTGCTTGTTAAACATGCACAAAATGCATGGAAAAATGATTGTTAATATTTTATTTAATAGGAAAAAGTATTGCAGAATTTGTTAATATAGTGTAAAGTCAGTTTATAAATTTGGCAGCTTGTTCATTAAAACTTAACAAGCTCCGGGTTGAAAACCGCCGATCGCGCGGCGGGACAGATTTTTTCATAATTTCATAAAGGAGAGAAAACTATGGAAACTAAACGCGATGGGTTTGGCTCCAATTTTGGTTTTATCATGGCTGCTGTCGGTTCTGCAGTAGGTCTTGGTAACATCTGGGGCTTCCCGTACAAGATGGGCAATAACGGCGGCTTCGCCTTCCTGCTCATTTACCTCTTACTCGCAATCTTCGTCGGTCTCGCAGTTATGGTCGGCGAGCTGGCAATCGGTCGTAAGACCGGCAAGAGCCCCATTGCAGCATACCGCGCAATGAGCAAGAAGTTCACCTGGATGGGCTACATAGCAGTTGCAGTTCCCTTCCTCGTTCTCTGCTTCTACTTCGTTCTCGGCGGCATGGTAATGCGCTACGCAGGCGGCTACCTGCTGGCAATGTTCGGCGTAAACACCTTCGGCGAAGACATCAGCAAGTTCTTCGGTAACTTCATCTGCAACGGCGGAAGCATGGTTCTTTGGACCTTCATCTTCATTCTGCTGAACGCATTCATCGTTTCCCGCGGCGTTGGCGGCGGCATCGAGAAGTTCTGCAATGTCGGTATGCCCTGCCTCTTCGTTATCCTCGTAGTAGTTATTGTTTACGTTGCATGCCAGGACGGCGCAATGGGCGGCTACAAGTTCATGTTCGGCTTCAACATTGATCCTCTGAAGGAAGACTTCCTGACCGTTCTTAAAACCGCAGCAGGTCAGATGTTCTTCTCCCTGTCTCTCGGCATGGGCGCTATCATCACTTACGGCTCTTACCTTGCAAAGGGTGAGAAGCTCCAGAAGAACGCAGTCATCATCGTTATCATGGATACCTTGGTAGCAATTATGGCAGGTATGATCGTAATGCCCGCTTGCTACGCATTCCTGGATGGCAACACCGCCGGCGGCCCCGGCCTCCTCTTTGCTTCCATGCAGCTGGTATTCGATGCAATGGGCGGCTTCATCGGCAACCTCATGGGCTTCCTGTTCTACTTCCTCGTCTTCATCGCAGCAATCTCCTCCTCCATGTCCCTGCTCGAGGCTATTACCGCTGCACGTGTTGACGCAAACGTAGAAAAGGGCAAGGCTCCCAAGCGCGCAAAGACCGCAATCATCTTTGCACTCATCATCTTCGTATTCTGCCTCCCCACCGCACTTGACGGTCTGGGCTCCGGCGTAGCCGGCGGCGCAACCATTCCCTACCCTGCAGAAATGCTGGGCATCGAATCAAAGGGCTGGAGCTGCGACTGGCTCGACTTCTATGACATGCTGTCCGAGGGTATTCTGATGCCGCTGGGCGCACTGGTCATGGCGTTTGCAATCGGCTGGATTTGGAAGATTGACACAGTTATCGAAGAGGCTGAACAGAGCGGCAACAAGTTCTGGGGCAAGGGCTTCTTCAACCTGTGCTACAAGTTCATCACTCCTATCGGCATGGCATTCGTTCTCTACGGCCAGATCACCAGCTTCTTCGGCTGATACCCGATATAAAATTTCAAAACAGACCTGTTTGGGCGCTCTCACATAGGGAGAAATAGGTTTTGAACGGATCTTTTACGCCCATACTTCATAACAAAACTCGGTATGCGTCAGCATTACCGAGTTTTGTTATTTTGTCTGAACGAAAAATCTCTCGCTCAAAACTGCTTCGCACCCTGAGAGATTGATGTTTTTTCGTAAGACAAGGCGAAAAGCGCAGGAATACTGGCTATGTATTCCGAGCATTTTTAACGATGTATTATGGAAAAACAGCTTCTTTCAGGGCTATTAATCCCTAAGTGAGAGTGCCCTGCGGCAGGTCTGTTTTTTTAAGCCTCAGTCTATATGTTATCCTATGACGTATGAAAAAAAGTTAAAAAAAATCTGTTTGCAGATTTTGAAGTAAAAAACGTTACGATGTGTTACATTCTGAGCAATTTGTTCAAATGATTATGAATTGAGTATTAACAGTTTTTGCAAAAAACACACAGAAATGAACAAAATGTCTAACAAAATACGCATGTTGACATAATGACGAAAACTGTGCATAAATAGTAGAAAATACGCTGGTTTTTAAAGTTATTAAATAAAAAGTATATTGACAAAAGATACATGTTGTGGTAGTATTATGTCGGAAATAGTCAAAACCACTTTATATGGAGGAAAAATTATGCAGCTCATTTACAGCATTTACGGACTCATTAGGTACATTGTTCTGGCATACGAGCCTGACGCAAAAGACGAATTCGATGTTCTTGATTCTATCATAGGCTACGGCAAGTAAAAGAACCAATAAAAATCAGCAGCCCAAGGGCTGCTGATTTTTTGCGTTTTTCGGACTCCTCATTTGCGCAGTAGGTATGCTTGACCTCAGCCTGCCGATGCCGTATAATTGAGAAAACAAGGCTATGGGGTGCAATATGGATTTGGAGAAGGCAAAAACTATACTTGCGGGCAGTAATAATACCTGTGTGTTATGCTGCGGCGATCGGGTGCTTACTACTTCGCAGCGCGGAATTAAGCCGCTTCTGGAATGGCTTGACATCGGCAATCTGCCCTCAGGCTTCTCGGCGGCTGACAAGGCCGTGGGAAAGGCGCCTGCCGCAATCTATACCCTTATGGGTGCAAAGGCCGTGTATGCCAATATAATGAGCACAGCGGCAATCGAGATTTTCGACCGCTTCGGAATAGAGCATGAATGCGGTATAGAGGTGCCGATGATAATGAACAGAGCTCAGACCGATTTCTGTCCCGTGGAGCTTGCGGTGAAGGATTGCTCGGAGCCTTCGGAGATCGTTTCCGCCGCACGAAAACGCCTTGCAGAAATGAATTAAATATAAACAGACCGTCTCAACAGAGACGGTCTGTTTATATTTAATATATTGCCGCGAGCTTTGCCAGGGATTTTGACATATCGATTGCTTCGTCGGAAACAAGAACAGGTTCGCTGTCGGGTACAACATAGTCAACAACTTCGATGCTCAGCTCCATTGTGCGCTCAATTTCGTGCTTTATGTAGTGAAGCTGCGTGCAGTGGGGGGAACGGTCAACAGAGGCAAAAATAAGCTTCGTGACTTTCCCCGTGCTGAGCATGGCACCTATTTTCGTGACCGCCATGTTGATGTGGGTTTCCTCAAGACATAGCGTGTACACCTCATCTGCCATATCTGCGATTATTTTGTAGCCCTCGGGGTGCGTTTCGGGCAGGCAGGTGCCGACAATCGCAACTACGCCCTTCGGCATGTAGATGTTTGTTGTCATCATGCTTTTCATACTCTCACCTCACTCAACAGCTCTTTGCGGAAAGAGAACAATGTGCCGGCGGTGCAGACCATATCAGGAGGAAAGTCATCGCTGCCATAGGAAGCAGAAATGGTATTAGTCTTGAATTTTACCATGCTGTCTCTACGCTAAGGTATAACCTGAAATCCTGCGGGATTGCGAAGCTCGCAATCTCTGAAAAATGCGCTGACTGCGCTGCTGTAATCGCTGAGGCGCTGGGCTTTGCGGATTGCCTTGAGAGGCTTATCCGTATTTTCGAAGCAGCATGAGAAGTAGAACCAGAATTCCTTCATGTGCAGAAGCAGGGGCTTGTCCTGACTTGTACGCTGAATGCAGCCCTCGAGAACTTCCGCATGGAACTGCTCAAGCTGAGCCTTTGTGACGGGCGGAGCGCCCTTGAGCTCGCCGATGAGGTTGGGGTTTGACGCAAGACCGCGCCCCAGCATAAGATGCTGAGTTCGGGGGAAATCTGCCATGAACTTTTTGCCGCTGTTTCTGTCAAATATATCCCCGTTATAGCAAAGCGGAGCTTTACTGCCGTCTATCGCCATGCGCCATGCCGCCATATCCGGAGCACCCTTGTACTGCTGCTTCTGCAGCCGCGCGTGGATAATAAGCTCTTTTATGGGATAGCGGTTATACAGCTCAAGAATTTCCGCAAATTCATCGGCGCTTTCCGTGCCGATGCGGGTTTTGACGGAAATCTCCACGGGGGTCTTTTCAAAAACCTCATCGAGAAATGCCGTGAGCATTTGACGCTCGGACAAAAGTCCCGAACCCTTTTTCTTGCTGACAACGGTACCCGAGGGACAGCCGAGGTTAAAGTTTACCTCTCCGTAGCCCATGGCTTTAAGCTCATTTGCCGCCCAGAGAAAATCTTCTGCGTTGTGACCGATGAGCTGTGGAATGAGGTTTATGCCCTCGTTGTGCTCGGGAATGAACTCCCGTGTCTGACGCGGCGTGAAAAGATGGGTCGCTGTCGGGGAGATAAAGGGCGTGTAGTATCGGTCGGCGGGGGTAAAAAGTCTGCTCTGCGCCTGACGGAAAATATAGTCGGTAACACCCTCCATGGGCGCACATTCGTAAATCATCATTCGTCGGGATAGCTGAGCTTCAGCACATCGGGGCGGGAATAGTGACCGCAGGCATCGCATTCCATGCGGCTTGCGGGAACCTTCTGCATATCAATGTCGGCGTAGATGATCTCTTCCCTGTCCCATACGGGCTCATTCACATAGTGACCGAAGGGGTCGACGATGCAGCTTCCGCCGCGGCACACTGTTTCATTGAGGTGTGCGATTTCCTCGGGACAGTGGAGGTCGGCGGGATAGTCGGAGCGTTTGAAGTACATATCGCTGTTTATGAAATAGCAGTGTCCCTCAATGGCAATGTGGCGGATCGTGGCGAGCCACTCCTCATTGTCGTTGGTGTTGGGGGAGATATAGATGCTGACTCCCTTTTCATAGAGCGCAACACGGGCAAGGGGCATATAGCTTTCCCAGCAGATAAGACTGCCCACATTGCCCCAGGGGGTGTCGATGACGGGGAAGTAGTGCTTGTCCGCATCGCCCCATACAACGCGCTCTGCACCCGTGGGCTTGAGCTTGCGGTGAATGTAAACAAGCTCACCCTGAGGATTAAAGATGATGTTGCTGTTGTAAAGCGTGCCGTTTTCCTCAACGCGCTCTGAAACGCCGATGCTGACGTAGGCGTTTGCGCTTTTGGCGGCCTTTCCCAGAGCCTCGGTTTCGGGACCGGGAATGAGTATGGAATTGTCATAGTAGACCTTCCAGTCCCTGCGGCCGTCAGCGTTGCGGCTGCCCACGGTGAAGCCGAAGGTCATGCCGTAGGGATAGCCGGGGATAAACAGCTCGGGAAAAACGATGAGCTCCGCATTCTGCTTTGCGGACTCTTCAATAAGGGCAAGGGTTTTTTCAAGACCCTTTGCCTTGTCAAACATGACGGGGGTCGCCTGAACAAGCGCTATGCGGCAGGTATCCTTTAAATCTTTCATAATCAGCCCTCCGGAGAGTTTAATTCGTAAATCTCGTCATAGATTTCGTCGGCCTCGATGCCGAAGTCGTTGAGCTTGTCGTACTTTGGTGCCTCAAAGCCCTTGGCATCAATAAGCTCGTAAAGCATTTTCAGCGCCTGAAAGCTGTTTTCCGCCTGAAGCGCCTCGGGGAGATGCTCGGCGAGAAAAGCTTCTGCCCGGTCTGATATTTTGTATTTTATCTCCATGGTATAACTCCTTTGTGTTTTCCTTTGTGTTTTTAACTATAACATTATACTATATTTTGTCGTTAAAACAAACATATTTTTTATCCGTCAGCTATTGACAAATGAGGACCCGAATCGCAAAATAGTAGCATGAAAAACTACGGAGAATATAAATGAGTATTTTTGCATGGATCGTAATAATAACCACCGTTGCAGGCGTGGGCGGAACGGGACTCGGCGGTCTTGTGGGCGCGGTTCTTCGCCGCGATTCCACGAAGATCGTAAGTCTGCTGCTGAGCTTTGCAGGCGGTGTCATGCTGGCAGTTGTGTGCTTTGATCTTATTCAGGAGGCGTTCTTCCCCGAAGGCGCAACGGAGGAAACTGCGCTGTGGATTGTTGTGGCAGGCGTCCTTGTGGGCTATCTGCTGGTTTACCTGCTGAACTACCTCATCGACCGCAACACAAATCCCGAGATTTCCCATATCGACGAGGAGCACCCCCAGACCGCCGACGACCTTGACGAGCTTATTCACGCCGACCATTTCCACATGCACAAGAGAAAGGGCGGCAATCAGCATCATGAGCTTTTTATTGCGGGCGTTGTAATGGCCTGCGCCATAGCTCTGCATAATCTTCCCGAGGGCATGGTCATCGGCGCCTCCTATGCCGGTGACGCGGGCTCAATCGTAGGCGGCAGCGGCTTCGTAATTGCCGTTGTTATCGGTCTTCACAACATTCCCGAGGGCATGGCGGTTTCAGTTCCTCTCATAACCGGCGGCATGGGCAAGTGGAGGGCAATCATCATAACCGCGCTTTCCGGCGTACCCACGATCATCGGTGCCATGCTTGGCTACTCTCTTGGCCTCATAAGCCCTCTGTGGCTGGCCGTATCCCTGAGCTTTGCCGCAGGTGCAATGCTCTACGTTGTGTTCGGCGAGCTGCTTCCCGAGGCAATTCTCATGTGGCGCTCAAAGCTTCCTGCGCTGTTCATGCTCATAGGAACCCTTGTGGGACTCATTCTTGTATATGTATAAAAAATTCACTGCGTTCACTCGTTTTGAACGCAGTGAATTTTTCTTTTACTTTCTGACAAGGGCTTTCTTTTCCCAGGCTCCGCTGAAATAGCGTCCCCATGCCAGAACAATGCAGAATACCCAGCCGATAGGCACGGCGTACCATACCGCGTGATAGTCAACATTAAAGGCATAAACCATGGTGTAGGCG
>JAZRZJ010000024.1:0-19986 GCA_045601285.1 Oscillospiraceae bacterium | reverse complement strand
GTCGGTAATAAGCTGGAAGCTGTCCTTGTCGCCGGTAACAATGCGGCAGTCCCAGTTTTCAGCCTCGCATATTCTTCCGACGGTACCAAGCAGGTCATCGGCCTCATAACCCTCAAGCTCAAGACGCATTATGCCCATTGCATCAAGCACCTCCTTGAGAATGGGCATCTGCACCGCAAGCTCCTCGGGCATACCCTTGCGCTGTGCCTTATAGCCCTCATACTTCAGATGTCTGAAGGTTGGCGCCTTAAGGTCGAAGGTGACGCATAGGGAATCGGGCTTTTCGTTATCAATGAACTTCTGCATGATGCTGAGAAAGCCGTAAATTCCGTTTGTAGGCGTACCGTCGGGCGCGTTCATGGGGCGTATGCCGAAGAATGCACGGTTTACTATGCTGTTGCCGTCTAAAATTACAAGTTTCATATTAATCTCCATTAGCCGCAAGTCGCTAACACAAAAACAAGCTGAAATCTCCATATCGGCAAATGGAGATTATCGGCACCTTTTGCGGTTGCCGCTTATGCGGCGAGCAAAAAGCCATAATTGATGACACCGTGATTTTTCACGGTTCTATCCTCTGCCGCGAAGTCGTATTATTTCATCACGAAGCTGAGCCGCAAGCTCAAACTCAAGCATCTTCGCCGCTTCCTTCATCTGCTTTTCAAGCTGTTCGATATACTGTTTTCTCTCGTTTGCCGTCATCTTAACACCGTCGCGGCGCTTTTTCTCCGATGCGTCCGAGGTTGAGATTTCCAGAATATCCCGTACGCTCTTTATAATTGTTTTCGGAACAATTCCGTTTGCCTCATTATAGGCATTCTGCTTTGCGCGTCGGCGATTGGTTTCGTCTATTGCCGACCTCATGGACGGCGTTACCTTGTCAGCATACATGATTACAAGACCGTCTGCATTACGCGCTGCTCTGCCGATTGTCTGAATAAGACTTGTTTCGCTTCGCAGGAAGCCTTCCTTATCCGCGTCAAGAATTGCTACAAGGCTGACTTCAGGCAGGTCGAGACCCTCACGCAGAAGATTTATGCCCACAAGCACGTCAAAATCGCCCATACGCAGAGAACGGATAATTTCCATACGCTCAATAGCACCGACGTCATGGTGCATATAGCGGCATTTTATTCCCACATCACCGAGGTACTCGGACAGATCCTCCGCCATTTTTTTGGTAAGCGTTGTAACAAGCGTACGCTGGTTTTTTTCAATTCTCGCGTTGATCTCGCTTATGAGGTCATCAATCTGGTTTTCAATGGGGCGGACGGAAATCATCGGGTCAAGAAGTCCCGTAGGTCTTATTATCTGCTCGGCAACTTGTGCCGCACGCTCACGTTCATATTCGGCGGGAGTTGCGGAAACGTATATGGCCTGATTGATACGCTCCTGAAATTCCGGGAATTTCAGCGGTCTGTTGTCATAAGCCGACGGCAGACGGAAGCCGTATTCCACAAGGGCTTCCTTTCTTGCTCTGTCGCCGTTATACATGGCTCTGACCTGTGGAAGCGTTACATGGCTTTCGTCAACAAAAAGCAGAAAGTCCTTAGGGAAATAGTCAAGCAGAGTCATGGGTGCGCTTCCCGGAGCGCGTCCCGAAATAATACGGGAATAGTTTTCGATACCGGTGCAGTAGCCAAGCTCCTGCATCATTTCAATGTCATAGTTCGTACGCTGGGAAATACGCTGCGCTTCAAGAAGTTTGCCGTTATCCGTAAAGAATTTAGTACGTTCTTCACATTCCCGTCTGATTTCCTCAATTGCGCGCGTCATTTTTTCTCTGCTTACGACATAGTGGCTTGCGGGGTAAACAGCCACATGATTAACATAGCGCGTTGCCATACCCGTTACAACATTAATTTCGCTTATGCGGTCAATTTCATCGCCGAAAAACTCAACTCTGATTGCTTTGTCATTGGAGTAAGCGGGGAAAATTTCAACGGTATCGCCTCGGACGCGGAACATATTGCGTTCAAAGGCAATGTCATTGCGCTCATAGCGGATTTCGATAAGCTTCCGCAGGAGCTCGTCAAAATTCCTTGTCTGACCGGTACGCAGAGAGATAACCATATTTGCGTAGTCAATCGGGTCGCCCAGACCGTAGATGCAGGAAACCGAGGATACAACAATAACGTCACGGCGCTCAAAAAGGCTTGAGGTTGCACTGTGGCGCAGACGCTCGATTTCGTCATTTATCGAGCTGTCCTTCTCAATAAACGTATCGGTATGCGGAATATATGCCTCGGGCTGATAGTAATCGTAATATGAAACGAAGTATTCAACGGCATTTTCAGGGAAATACTCCTTAAACTCGGTGCAAAGCTGTGCCGCAAGGGTTTTGTTATGGGCAAGCACAAGCGTAGGTCTGTTGATTTTTTCAATTACGCTCGCCATTGTAAAGGTCTTGCCGGAGCCCGTAACGCCAAGCAGAACCTGCTCGTCAAGTCCGTTTTCAATTCCCTGCACAAGCTGTTCTATGGCCTCCGGCTGATCGCCCATCGGCGAGTAAGGTGCTGCCAGTTTGAACTTGTCCACGCCGATGCCTCCCCTTTTACTTTAATTTTAATATTATACCACGCATATAAAAAAATCACAAGGCGGATTATGCCTTGTGATTATACCTTGTGATTTTTTAATTACTGTTTTCTTTAAGAGAGTGCTCCATCATTGCAAATATCACAACAAGAAGCGCGGTTTCGGGGAACGGGCACATAATTCCCGGGTTTGTAAGGGACATCATGAGAATGCCTATATAGCTCAGCGTAAAGATGAAATACTGAGTTTTTCTTGTTTTCAGCGCGAGCTTGATCCTTTCGGAAAACTGCCACAGAAACGCTCCCACGCCCAAAAGTCCCAAAGATGCCGGAATCTGAATGATGATGTTGTGATAGAACACCAGGCAGCCCGGGAAAATGCCCGGGAAAATGCCGATGTTTTTCTGATTGCTCAAGCCAATGCCAAGCACGGGGTGAGCAAAGAAATCCTCAATGCCGAGCATTATGAACTTAACTCTTGTTTCTTCGGGGTCAATCAGGTGTCCGTTTGTAAGTCTGCCGGAGTACAGTGACGGAACGTATTTAATAATCAAATAAGCTATGGGAATAATTGATACCAGCAGGATTCTGTTATACAGCCTTCTGCTTTCTTTATTTGTGACATAGATATAGACCGCACATATTCCGAGAAGTGCCGTTCCGAAAAGCAGGCCGCTTCTTGAGCCCGTAAGCACCATTCCCGCGTACATAAAGAGCATTCCGAATATATGCCAGTTGCTTTTTTGCTTGATATAATAGCAGGCCGCCGGCATTGTCATAAGCAACACGCTTGAAACAAAGTTTCTCGGCTTATAAAATATCAGACTTCCCTTGCGGATAATCGTTTCTATATTATCGGCGCAGAAAACAAGCACCGTAAACACAGCGGCAATACCCGAAAAATACAGGATTTTCGCAAGGCGCTCGACTCTGTCATATTTTCGCTCGTTCTGCAGTCTTGACATGGAAAGGCAGTAAATGAAAATCATAAATGCGCCGAGACCGAGCATATAGTAAAAGTTTATGGGAAGCATATACTCTTCGATCGGTATTACTCCAGCACCGCCGATAATAAGTGCAGCCGATACAGCAATCAGCGGATAAAGCATTCTGCCCTTAACATAGGGTCTGCGGTAATATACAAGCTGGAAAACAACCGCAAGCGCAAAGGGTATTACCGCAAAGGGAAAGTAGTCCATAAGGAAGCTCAGGTCCTTAAAGAACGTTGACGCCAGCAGGAATATCATCATCAGCGGCAGAAAAATCGTCATAAGATCATCGCTGAAAATGAAAAAATATATACATACCGCAATGAAAAAGAACATCATCGCCACATTAATGTGCAGGACAAGTCCGATTACGGTAAACAGAAACAGAACTGGAAAATAGAATTTTCCGTTCCAGAAGGCATCTGCTTCCCGCTGTCTCTTTTGAAACCAGTTTTTCAATTCATAATTCCTCTTTTCAGTCTTTAAGGAGTGCTGCCAGCTTGCCGTACAGTCCCTCAGGACTTACGGGCTTAAGAATATAATCGTTAAAGTCCGCCATTGCGCCGTTATGGTTTTCATTCAGGAAGGCATCGGCCGTCATTGCAATAATAGGCACAAGCGGAGCATAGCGCTTCTTTACGCCTCTTATCTGGGCTGCTGCCTCGATACCGTCCATAACCGGCATCTGAATGTCCATAAGTATGCAGTCATAATAATGGTCGGGCCTTGATTCAAACAGTTCAAGCGCGGCTTGTCCGTTTTCTGCGCAGTCGACCTGAACTTTCTGTTTTTCAAGCAGGCGCCTTGTTATGATTGTATTGATGGTGACATCATCAACAACCATAATACGCTTTCCGTAAAGCGTTGTACAGTCAATTGTTTCCTTGTTTTCCCCTTCTTTTTTGATTGCGGCAATCGCATAGGGGATTTCGACAGTGAACCTTGTACCCTCGCCCACCGCGCTTTCTACGCCGATGGTGCCGCCCTGCAGGTCAATCATGCTCTTGCATATCGCCATACCCAGTCCGCTTCCCGTTGCCTTACTGCCGTTTACTGAGCTTTCCTGTGAATACGGCTCAAACAGTTTTCCCATAAATTCTTCGCTGATGCCGATGCCCGTATCGCTTACAACAAGCCTTACAACAGTTGATTTTTCAGACTTCATTATCTGGGAAACGCTAAGGGAAACATGACCGCCGCCGGGAGTAAATTTATATGCGTTTGACAGCAGGTTGTTGAGAATCTTTCTGAGGGGTATTTCATCGCCGATCACTCTGCTCTGACGCAGTCCCTCGGCATCAAGTGTAAACTCAACCTTCTTTGCAGCCATTTGGGTTCCGTAAACAGCATAAACCTCATTGATAACATCATGTATATCAAATTCAGTATCGTGAAGCTCGTATTTGTTGCTTTCAATCTTGCTGATGTCCATGATGTTATTCAGCATACTGATAAGATACTGTGACGACTGGTCAATCTGGTCAAGGTAACTGCAAAGCTCCGGCTGAGTATCCGTTCCCGCAAGCTCACGCGCAAGATAAGTAAGTCCGGCGATGGAGTTCATGGGTGTTCTGATCTCGTGGGACATATGCGAAAGAAATTCGCTCTTTGCCTTATTGGAGTTCTGCGCAAGCTCAACGGAGGCTTTCAGCAGTGCCTGAGCCTGAATATCCGCTGTTATATCGCTGACGACGCACACATAATGGGAAACAACACAATCGGAAACGATCGGCAGGAACGCACAGCGTATTGTAATTTCTCGGTGGTCGGAGCGTGTTACAAAGGGAATGTCACAGAAGTAGCCTTCCTCGCCTCGCCCGACAAGAGCCTCCAGCATTTCCTCCGTTTTTTCTTCTCCGAGGCATTCAAGCAGTGCCGCTCTTGATGTGCGCCCGGTAAAATAATCCGTGGGTAGTCCGAGTACTCTGTCCGTGTTTGCGCTTACAAAGGAAAACCCGTCCTCATATTTTGATTTGATGAATATTACATTTGGTATAAATTTTGTCATGCTGCTGAACAGATGCTCACGCTCGGCAACCTGCTTGTACAGCGCTGCATTCTTGATTGCAATTGAGGCAATCGATGAAACGGTATTGATAAAGGAAAAGTCTGCATAGTCATAGCCCGAGCCTTTTTCCTTTTCTGAAAGCAGAAGAAGGCCGACAACACTGTCCGCATCTTTAAGGGCGCAGACACAAGTTATTCCGTACTCTGAAAACATCTGCTTTTCGGAGCCCCACATGGATTTATAAAGCGGGTTGCTTTCAAAATCACGAAGGACAACATGGGTTTCACCACGTTCAAAATATTTGACGAAGGGGTTGTTTCTTGAAATTGTAAATGTGACCGGCTTAAGCGGCATTGAGCTGCACACGGGTACAAGCTTGTCATCTTTGGCAAGGCAGATGTACATTTCATTTACGTGCAGCTCGTTGCGGATAACCTTGATGGTTTCCCGCATAATGCTGTCAATATCAAGGGTTTTGGAAATATAATCGGAATATTTCTTAATAATCGTGCTCTGGTGCTCCTGCTCGGAAAATACTGCGTTCAGCAGTTTTCTGAAGGCGCTGACGGCAAGCACAAGCACAACCGCAAGGATTATGAAGGTTTCAACGTCTGCCGGAGCAATGTTTCCGCCGTTTGCTTCAAGAATTTTATTTACCGCAGGGAAAAAGTAAGCGCCTGCCGCAACAAGAAGTCCCGCAGAAAGAACAACAAGGATACTGCCGGATATTACAAGCCTTGTGTCAAACATTCTGCGCTTATAAAGCGACATACAGATAAGCACGGCAAACAGTATGCCCGAAAGCGTATCAAATGGAAAGGTATTTCCCGGCAAAATCTGAACGATATTGCCTACGGCAAGGAAGCCGCAGCCGATAATCAGCTCTTTAACGCCCGGCGCTCCGCTTCCCTTTTCCTTGATGATCTGTTTCAGAAGAATTGCAATGCCCGTAATTTCCGCAATAAAGAAGGCAGTGGGGATACCTACCTTCCAGTCAATGACATAGGTAAAAACCGTATGTCCCTTATTGTCAAAAGGTACGGGAGGCTTGAGGAAGGTGCCCGTTGAGGCAACAATGAGTATTATAACGGTACCGACAAGCCACACGATATTGGAGGCCTTGCCCTTTTCATCTGTAAGCTGAAAAACATAATTATATACAAAAAACGGTATCGTAAAGAGCGCAAGCAGAGAAACATAAAACCAGAATTCAATTCCCGGAGTCACGTTCATTCGCATAAACAGCGAGCCCAGCGCCCACAGCACCATTGAGCCCAGCAAAATGAGCCACGCATTTATTTCGCGGCTTTTTTCCGCAGCCATGAAGGCAATGAACATCAGCGAAAAAAGCAAAAGCGCAATGATATTGATGTATAAGAATGATACGTTCACTTCTGTTCCTCCTTCATTTTAATATCCGCAAAGCGCTTGAGCCCGCTCATCCACAGCTCATCGGGGTTTATTCGGCGGAAGCTCTTCCCCGTCAGCTCTCTGTAGGACGCAATTGTGCCGTACGGCAGAATGGTGAGCTGCAGAGGCTCAATATTAAGGAGCTTTTTAAGATCCTTGTAATCACTGTCAAAGTGCCTGAAATATACTGACAGATGCTCGTTAAGAACCTGCTTGGTCATAGAACTGTCGGACTGCGCCTCGGGTGTAAGCTCAAGGTACATATGCAGAAACGGACTCTTGCTTTCCGCAAATTCCTTGCAGGCAATCCACTCACCTATTCCGAGCTTTGATATTTTAATTACCTCAGTAATTGATTTTTCGGTGATTCTCGTAAAGCCCGCGATGTCAATTACCGTGGGTATGCGGTCAACATAGGTAAATCTGGGCAGACTGCCGTCCTGACTTTCCTCAGTGCATCTGTATACATCGCCTATGCGGTAGCGCATGAATGCGCCGCCGTGGAGAACGCTCAGCACGATTTCATACAGTCCGCCTGTTTTTACCTCGTCCATAAGGCAGGTCATAGGCTTATAATCAGGATTTTCAAGGCTTATGAGCATTTCGCTCTCGGGAATAAACTCATAGAAGCAGGAGTCGGGAAACAGCACCATTCCTCTCTGCTCCCAGGTATCGCAGCCAACGCAAGTGGATTCAGTGCCCGCTGCTATCTCGATAGGGGTTATTCCCCATGCCTTTGCAAGATTATCGCGGTAGCATTTACCATCGGTACCCGTGCAGGCGAAGCCCGTAATCTTGAAAAGATCACCCGGGCGTATGTTCCGTCCTTCTTTTTTGCAAACCAGCTTTGCCTTAAGGTATCTGAGCGCAATAACGGGAGATATCTTTGTATGACCGCCGCCTCCGCCCTCAAGCTGCTTGTGGAAGTTCTCGGTTATGTAATTCGCAACGCTGCCCATGGCGAAGAAATAGTCAATGCCGCCGTCAAAAGCCATCTTAAAGCCTTTTTTTATGCGCTCGTTAAAGGATATATCGGCGTATTCGTCGCTGTCCGGAAGCCACTCAAAGCGCATATCCTCATTCATAAGCGACGGGACAAGACCGGTTTCATAAGGAAGCGGCGCTCCGCCGTAAAGGAAACGGTGACCGGGCTTTATTTTGAAATCTCCTTTTTCCTTGCCGGAAAGGAGCATGGCAATCGCAAAGATGTTGTGCTTGTACATATCAAGCATTTCTCTTGTGTACGGGGCAATTTTAATGGGCTTAAGTCCACCCTCCCAGGTTGTTTCTATCCAGATAATCGGCTCTGCAGGCAGAAGCTCGGGATTTCGGGTAAAAAGCACATCGGCATAGTCCTCATAGCTTGTAAGCGGAATTTTCTTGCGAAATTCCTCAACGGTTTCGGGTATGCTCTCTCCGCCGATGCTTTTTCCGAGCATGGAATTGCGCCAAAGAGAAATCTGTTCTTCCATAAGGCGCTTCTGAACATACATATATTCGCCGATACTCATATCAAGATAGCCGCAGTAATCGTTCCATAATTCTTTTTTTGAAAGTGTTTTCAGTTTCTGTTGGAAAGTCATAAGAGCACCACTTTTACTTTGAAAGCATTTTCTTCAAACTCTTTGCTGTCGGAATGAGAAACGGGGTAGTTTTTCTGTATTCATCGTAGCCACCGAGAATATGCGGAAACGTGCAGTAATCCTCAAACACCACAAGGGCAATATCAAGGGCGCAGTAAACCACCGTATCGAGCCACGGAAGGTTCAGTCCTAAGCTGAGGCAGACATACATTCCGGCAAAAAAGAGTACGCCCGGGTGTCTGCAAAGGGCATAAACTCCGCTTGTGCATACCGTTCTTCTGCCGCCGGTTTCCACATAAGCTTCGTTTGCGGGGAAAGCGCCGAAAAGTGCATAAAGCTCGAGGAGAAAAAATACGCCGGCAACTGCGCACCAGACCGCAGAAACGCCCTCAGAGGCATCTGTTCTGAAGTATGTAGCCGCGGCAACAGCACATAATCCTATGGGAAAGCTGAGCTTCAGCCATTTAATTTTAAAGAACGCATCGTTTGCATCGCCAAGGGCAAACAGCAGAAATGCGCCGATTCCAAGAAAAATCATAAATTACTCTCTGCAAGGGCAACAATTTTTTTGTATTCGTTTTCGGTTTCGGGAAACAGGGCTCTTCCTCCCTCAAGATTTCCGTAGCGGAGCTCATCGGTAATTCTGACCATTGCGTCATAGAGTGCGGTCATGCCGAGCATTCCGCAGCTTCCCTTAAGGGAGTGCGCCGCTCTGAAGGCTTTTTCTGTTTCACCTTTATCCAAAGCCGCTTTCATTTTTGAGAAATTATCATCGGCAAGAAACATCTGCATAAGCTCAGAAAGAAGCTCCTCATCTCCCGCCACCCGTTCAAGCGCCGCAAAATAGTCATTTCCCGAGGAAATAAAAGCTGATTTAAAGCTGCTCAAAATCAGTCCTCTCCTTTGTATTCAAAGATTTCGGAGGGGCGGCCGCCGGTTTTGCAGTCAAGCGTTATATCCACTTCACCGATGGAGTTTAGGTGCTTGAGATATCTGCGCATCGTAACGGTGGACAGACCCATACCATCGCTTATTTCGGTAAGCGGCATTTTCTTTCCCTGCATTGTGGACATATATTTTCTGACATTAGCAAGAGTTGCGGCGTTAATCTTATTAGCTCTTGCACTCTGACCACCGTCGGCGCTGTCCATATTGTAGTGCTTATGCGGGCAAAGCAGAACATCAACCTTTTCCTGCGTCCACACAAAAGTTTCCGCCTTAAGCTTCATTACGGTATCGAACTTTGCAATCGCCTTTTCAAGCCTTGCGCTGACAAAAGGCTTAAGAACATAGTCGCATATACCGCAGCACATTGCCGCACGGATTATCTCATAATCGTTGGCGGAGGTAATCATAATTACCTGAATGTCATTATTGCTCTCTCTGAGTCTGGCAAGAAATTCAATTCCCGTCATGTTCGGCATATAGTAGTCCAGAACAATCAGGTCAGCCGAACCGGGATTTTCGGCAAGCCAACCAAGTGCATCGCTGCCCCGTCGGAAATTGCCCACAAGCTTAAGCTGCTGGAAACGGCTTATCTGTCTTTCCAGTATTGCGCATACCATAAGGTCATCTTCCACAATAATAACGTTATACATAAAAACACCCCACAATGTTAAAATCTTCTATTTTTATTTTATCAAACATTTATGCAAAGTCAATAGCAACAGGGACAAAAAGTTTTTAAATTCTACATTAACGGCACACTTGCAAGTTTAAGCATATCATGTTAAAATATAAAAAAACATTCGGAGGTCACTATGGCAAGCGAAGAAATTGAACAGATAAAAAGAGAAATTGAAGAGGAAGACCACTACCATTACAGCTCAGAGCTCTTTTATACCGGTGAAGGCGACCTGCTTGACACCGCGGAAGGCCGTGCAAAATTCTGCCGCATCAACGAAACGGGAATCTTCAGAAAAAAAGATCCCCGCGTATTCAGAAATAACATCTGGGTATTCAATGTCAAGGGCGAAGGCATGACAATCAAGCGTCAGAGTCTTGTGGAGCCCGAGCTCATGGAATGTATCGACTACGATGCCGACGGAAATGAAGTCGGCAAGGCATACGAGCCAACGTGATATTCGGGCATAAAATTACTCCACCGCAGCAGCGGTGGAGTTTTTTGTTTCTTATTCGTTCCAGGCCTTAACCTGTTCTCTGAGCCAGTTTGCCCACTCCTCTATTCCCTCGCCGGTTCTTGCGGATATGGGAATAATCTTAATGTTGGGGTTGAGCTTTGTAACATACTTCTTGCAGGCTTCAAGGTCAAAGTCGAAGTAAGGCATAACGTCGATCTTGTTAATAAGAAGCACATCGCAGATGGAGAACATAAGCGGGTACTTCAGGGGCTTGTCGTGTCCTTCGGGGACAGAGAGAATCATTGCGTTCTTAACTGCGCCGGTGTCAAACTCTGCGGGGCAGACAAGGTTGCCGACGTTTTCAAGAATTGCAAAGTCAACATTGTCTGTACCCAGACCTTCAAGACCCTGTCTGGTCATGCCTGCGTCAAGATGGCACATACCGCCGGTGTGGAGCTGAATTACCTTTGCGCCGGTTTTTTCGATGGTTGCGGCATCAACATCGGAGTCAATATCTGCCTCCATAACGCCGATACGCATTTCGTCCTTAAGTGCTGCGATGGTAGCCTTAAGAGTGGTTGTTTTGCCGGAGCCGGGTGAAGACATGAGATTGAGAAGGAAAGTTCTGTCCTTCTTGAGCTCTTCTCTCAGCTTATCTGCTTCGCGGTCGTTATTCTCGAATACACTTTTCTTTATTTCGAGTACTCTGAATCCTTCCATTTTGTTCACCTCATATTTTAACTTAATGAATTTTTCATTATATTATCCATAATGCTGTTAAAGTCATAGCAGTTAACCGCATAATAGGGATTGGCATTACTGACCTTGAATTCCATGGAATCGACAGTTTCAGCAAGCTCGGCATATATAACCGGATCGGCTGTGTCCTCTTCCGTGTCTGCATTGCCTGTGGCATGTGTAAAGCCGCTGTACCCGACATATTCGGAATTTATTTCCTCGGAAGTAAACCATTTGATGAAGATAGCTGCGCCTTTTTCCGTGTTCTCATCGGATTTAAAAATTGACATACCGATAATTTCACGTGTGTAAACCTTGTCACCGTTTTCCATGCAGGGAACGGGCATGAACACGATATCGTTCATGTCAATATATTCCTCTGCTTCCATCACCTGAGACGTGGAGACAACAGCGCAGGCAAGCTCGCCTCTTGCAGCCATAGCCGCAGGGTTGTCCGTTGCCGCAGTATAGCCGCGTATGAACGCAGAGGTTGCAAGCTGGTCATATATATAGCGCACATTGTCGTCTTCACAGTCAAAGGGGTTTTCCGCCTTGAACTGTTCACCGAGCTGAGCCATGCAGGAATTAAAGAATGCCGTATAGTCGCTTATGGTGAAGAAGGACTCTTTTTCTTCAGCGTAATATTTATTTGCGGCATTGCACAGCTCTTCAAAGCTGTCAATACTGTCGGCTTCAGAGAAAAGCTCTGTATTTACAATAAGCACATTGGTTTCAGATGCTACTGGCATGCTCACAAGCACACCGTCATAGGTGCATTCGCTGATTATGCTGTCTTCGCAGACATTGGTATCCCATTTCTTCTTAAAGGCTTCCATATCCGCAAGCTTATTCTTACTCTGCAGATATGCGGCAATGTTGGGGTCACACATTATGACGTCCGGCAGCTCACCGCCGTTTTTTACCGCCTTCATTACCGTCTCAAGCATATCCTTATCGGTATCAAAGGCTTTTACTGTTGCCGTAACCTGACATTCTGCGCCCACTTCGGAGTTAAAGCGCAGGACATAGCTTTCAAAGCTTTCCGCAATTGAGCTGCTGTCTGCGTACCAGATTTGAATTTCAGCCGACTCATCAAGCTTAATCGGCGCATAGCGGGTAAAGTATACGTACAGCGCAGCGCCTATGAGTAAAACAGCGGCAAAAACTATCGCAAAGGTATATTTTCTTCTTGCCATAAGCAAAAATTCCCTTTTATGAGTGCAATTGTTAAATCTTCTATTAAATTTATATCATATTTCTTTGTCATTTTCAACCGGATATTGTCGCGCAGAAGATTTCCACGCATTTCATTTGACCGAACAGCTATTTTGTGTTATTTTAATTATGTATCATTGTATATATATGTCCATTCCGGAGGGATTGAATATGAACATAAAAATCAGGAAAGTACTCAGTGCCATACTGACTCTTGTCATGGTAGTCGGTCTCTTTGCGGGTATAGCACCTCTTCCCGTTTCCGCAAAGGACGATTGCGGTTATACCGCAAACGCTTCCATGGGAAGACTTGCAGAGCTGGGAATAGATGCGGAGGCAGGCCAATGCTTCAGCATTTCCACTGCTGACGATCTTATTGCCTTTGCCGAATACATAAACAGCGGCAAGCCCAGCGAGAGCGTTACCTTCTACATCAGCAAGGACATTGACCTTAAAGATGTTGTATGGGAGCCTATTGCGGCAAAGTCTGCCAACTCCTTCAAGGGAACCTTTGACGGCTGCGGCTTCGCTGTTCTCAATCTCAATGTCGCTGACGGAAGCAATGTCGCACTCTTCGGCTATGTTGAGGGTGAAAGCACCGCTATAAAAAATCTCGGTGTTATGGGCGAAATCAGCGGCGGCAACACTCTTGCGGGTATTGCCGCGAATGTTGATGGTGCAACCATTGCAAACTCCTGGAATGCGGTTGACGTCACCGGCAGCTATAATATCGGCGGCATAGCAGGTAATATAGACGGCGGCAAAATCGAAAACTGCTGCAACTACGGATATATCAGCGGTGACAACGCCGTGGGTGCAATCGCAGGTAAGGTCACCGGTTCCGCTGTCATTGAATACTCTTATTATGTTTATTACAGCGCGGACAAGGCCTGCGGCAGCGTAAGCTCCAACAGCACCGCCGCCGTTTACCGCTTTGCAAGCAGCAGCACCGAGGTGCTTACTGAAAAGAAGCTTACCGTTGACAACAAAACCACTGACGACCTTCTCGTCCTTCTCAACGAATGGGTTTTGATGCAGAACAACGATTTTAAATACCGTGACTGGGTTTACGACAATTCAACCAGCGGCAACCTTCGCACCGACGGACGCTACCCGAGTCACAAATACCCCGGATACATTGAAACAAAAGACAATATTTATACTCCCACAGCAAGTATGACCGCCCTGTACGAATCCGGTCAGAACGCAAAGAACGGAGGCTGCTACAGCATTTCCACCGCCGAAGAGCTTTATTGCCTTGCCAACTATGTAAATGCGGGCTACACCACCGAGGGTGCAACCTTTTTCCTCACAAGCGACATTATTGTTCCGGAGGGCGCAGGCAGCATCTCCGGAGCCGGCTGGACTCCCATTGGCGAAGACAATGATTATCCCTTCCGCGGCGTATTTGACGGTCAGGGCTACATTGTTACGGGAATGCTCATTACCACCGGCAATCACAAGGGTCTTTTCGGCTATGTTGACAGCCCGAATGCAGTTATCAAGAATCTCGGTGCAAACGGCATTTTCACCTGCAATGACCATGTCGGCGGCATCGTCGGCGAGCTCCGCAGCGGTTCCGTTATAAACTGCTGGTTCAGCGGCACCGTCACGGCAGATGACTATATCGGCGGCATTGTCGGCTCCTGCGATAACGGCACTATCGTTAACTGCTGCAACTTCTCCGAGGTCGTGGGCAACAGGCACAAGGGCGGTATTGTCGGCGAGCTTTCCCCTGCATCTCAGGTCAGATACTGCTACTATGCTCCCGACAATCTTGTCGGCTGCGGTGAGGAAGACGGCACGATCTCAGTTGTTATCGCTTACGAGGAAAGCGGTAACGATTTCTCACTCGAGCGTGCAATCAATGTGGGCGGCAACCCCACAATCAAGCTGCTCAATGCCCTGAACCACTGGGTCACCGACCTTGCTCCCGACCAGACTTACCGCAACTGGAAAATTGACGATTCCTCCGAATCCATTATACGTGTGCTCGGAAATCACCCCACTCACCTCTTCCCCGGTGACAACAGCGGAACGAAGCAGGTGGACGAGCCCAACGATGTTCTTGAGGATCAGGGAAATCCGTTCAGCGTAAAATATCTTGAAACCGCAACCATGACCGAGCTTTATAATTCCGGTGAAAATGGTGTTCCGGGCGGACATTACAGCATTTCAAACGGTAATGAGATGCTGTATCTGGCGCAGTACACAAACTCAGGTCATCTCACAAAGGGACTCACCTTCTATCTCACCGGCGATATTTCAATTGCGCTGCAGTGTACCGGAAACAATCACGATGGCTGGCTGCCCATCGGACGCGACTCCGACCTTACCAAACCCAGTACATATCTCAGATACTTCAACGGCGTATTTGACGGCTGCGGCTTTACCGTATTCGGTCTGTTCCTCTCCAAGAACGAAGCGGACGAAGCAGGTCTTTTCGGAAATCTTAACGGCGCAACCATCAAGAACCTCGGCGTCGTCGGCGATATCATCGCGGAAAACAAGGTCGGCGGCATCGCGGGTGAAGCCCTCAACAGTACAATCACAAACTGCTGGACGGCGGTAAATGTTCAGGCTGAGGACCGTGTCGGCGGTATTGTCGGCGAGATGAGCGATTCCACTATAACAAACTGCGTAGGCTACGGTGAAATGATTGTCTACGGCGGCTCTCTTACCGCGCTGGCAGGCGGCATTGTCGGTGATACCGACGGCGACTGTGCTCTCGAAAACTGCTATTACATGAAGAGCACGGTTGTAAATCCCTACGAAAAAATCAGCAGCAAGACAACCGTCAAGAATGTAATCTCCTTCACCTACGGCTTTGTCGGCGATGATTATATGTGCACTCTCGATAAGCAGTCTGTGGTTGACGAAATCGCCACCACAAATCTTCTCACGGCGCTTAATTCCTGGGTTTATGCCCAGAACAACGGTCTTTACAGCGCATGGTACAGCTCCGCAGTTCCCATTCCCCTTACAAGCTCAACCGGTCATTTCCCCATTCTCATGCCTCCCGATTATGACGAAGGCGAGAATGAGAATTACAGCGGCGACTACGAAGCTGCCTGCACCATGACCGAGCTTTACAGCATGCGCTCCGACGGTATTGAGGGCTGCGCATACAGCATCAGCGGTCTTGATGACCTGGAAGCTTTCCAGAAATATGTTTCCGCAGGCTTTAAAACCGAAGGTATCACCTTCTTCATGACACGCGATATTGACATGAGCCAGAAATACTCCTTCGATACGCAGCGCTCATGGACTCCTATCGGCAATGTAGACACCCCCTTCAGGGGCATATTCGACGGTCAGGGCTATACGATAAAGTACCTCTTTATTTTAACCACAGATGAAGACCAGGGTCTTTTCGGTCACGTTACCGGTATAAATGCCCTCATCAAGAACCTGGGCGTAAGCGGCTCTGTCGATGCAACCGTAAACGCAGGCGGCATTGTCGGTGACTTCAACTTCGGCACAATTGCAAACTGCTGGAGCTCCTGCCAGGTCACCGCAGTTGAGAATAACGCAGGCGGCATTGTCGGCGGCGCCAATATGGGACATATTATTAACTGCGCAAGCTACGGCTTGGTTGTAAATGCCGATGCCTTCGGTGGAATTGTCGGCTTTGCTTTCGATACTGAGCTTTCTTACTGCTACTATCTCTACGCAACCTGCAATCAGGCCTACGGTCTCGGCTCAACCGTAAAAGAAAACGGCGTGCAGTACTTTAACGGCACTTCCGCAGCATGCGTAATGCACGAAAAAATCAATGTGGAAGGCACCGAAACCCGAAATGTTCTCTCTGCTCTTAAGCTTTATGTTGATGCGCACCCCGAAACCAACTACTGCTACTGGGCAATCGGCAACACTAAGGAATATCTCCTCATGGGCGTTGAGTTCTTCCCCGTTCTCCTTTCGGCCTCCGGTACTCTGGGCGATAAGGACTATACAGAAGTTCAGGCCTATTACAACGGCGAGGAATACCGTTCTCTTGTCAAGGCAGTCAATGCCGCAAATGACAATCCCGACGGCGGCGATGTAACCCTTGCAACAAACGTTGTTCTCAACAGCAAGGATAATCTTTTCATGGACGAAAACGTCCGCCTTCTCACCGGGGACTATTCCCTTGATGTCAAATCCAGGCTTAAGGTTCAGAGCCTCCAGCAGCTTGACGGTTACTACATAATCAACAAGGACGGCGGTTCAATCTGGGTCTGGGACGATGCGCTTGGCGATTATCAACTGTTCATGTACGCCAAGAGGGACGCGGACCCCTCCTGCAACAGCGAAATTTACGGTAATCAGAGTCTTACCTTCTGCTCCTCTGCGGTAAAGGGCGATTACCCCGATGCCTACAATCTGACGCTTCAGGACGGCGAGTTCATCGTTAATTCCACCCTTGACAGCGGAAATCCCCATCAGATTCCCGCCGGTTCGACAATAACCCTTCTGCCCCGTGCAACGCTCAGCATTGCGGCTAATGCGCGCATCAGAACCACCGGCGGCAATTCCGCGATCATGAACGGCGGCACCGTAAAAATCGGCAACGCAACGCTTAACACAAACGGCGGCACAAAAATGGTGGGCGTATTTGAGGACGACGGCGGAGTAGTTTCCCTGCCCTTTGTTTACCGCGACGGCTATTCGCTCCGCGGCTGGACAGACGGAGTAAACCTCTATCCCGCAGGAACTCAGGTCGATGTACCCACCGCAACCGTTCTCACGGCACAATGGAAGATCGGCGACAGCGGTGACATCTATCCCGGTGACGATTATTACACCGATGACGGCGATCCCAATTACAACATTCCCATCACGGTAATCAAGTCCGAAGGCGGCACAATCTCTCCCGACAGCTACAAGGCTGCAAAGGGACAGAATCTTTCCTTCAGCTTTACTCCCAAGACCGGCTACTACGTGAAGAGCGTTCTGCTTGACGGCGTACAGGCCGAGCTTGATGATAATCACAGACTGCAGCTTGTCAGCGTAAGCCGTCCCCATACGATCGTGGCGCTGTTTGCTCCCATAACCAACGGACAATATTACTACTGGCATAACACCTTTGAAGACATAAAATTCAACGACTGGTGCTATGACTATATCCGATATGTAAGCTCCGCAGGTCTCTTCAACGGAACATCGGAAACCACCTTCTCCCCCGATACAACAATGACACGCGACATGGTGGTTGTTGTTCTCTGGCGTCTGTCAGGCTGTCCCATTGTTGCCGATAACGGAGTAACCTTCCCCGATGTACCCCGTACCAACTATGCCTACGATGCAGTGCGCTGGGCAAATCAGTTCGGAATCGTAATGGGCTTCAATGACGGTACCTTCGGTTACGGCAAGGTGGTTACGCGTGAACAGCTTATAACCTTCCTCTTCCGCTATGCCAAGAATTACGCAAACGACAATGTAGGCATCTATGACAACGTCAACATTCTCGGCTACAGCGACGTTCTGCAGATTTCCAAGGGAATGACTCAGCCTTTCCAGTGGGCAATCGGCTCCGGAATTGTAAACGGCACCTCTGATACGACGCTCAGCCCCAAGGCAGAATGCACCAGAGCACAGGTTGCGGCAATACTTTCGCGCTACTGCAACCTATTCTTCCTGCAGGTTCCCACAATTAACTATGAACAGTTCTGATGAACTGTTGCATTTCGGCAAAAATGCTGTCTGATAATCAGACAGCATTTTTGTTAATTGACGATTATTGCATATTATGATAAGCTGAAAATGTAATAATTTATAGTAGTAGAAAGGATGGTATCTATGAAATTCTGCAGTCACTGCGGCGCAGCGCTTGACGATGGCAGCATCTTCTGCGGAGTATGCGGAAAACCCTCAAATCAGGAAGCAGTCGGCGATGAGCCCGCTCCGTCTTCCGAAGTCTCCAACGGCGCAGATAGTTTTGTCTTCCCTGAGGGCATATCCGAATCTGTCAGTTCGGGGCTTCATGAGGAGCTTGCGGCAAAGAACAGCAAAAAGCGCAGGCGCCGTAAGATCATACTCATCTCCGCTGCCGCGCTTTTAGTTGCCGCCGCAGTTATTTGTATTATTATTTTTACATCGCCTAAATATAAAATAATGCGTGCCTTCGAAAATACAATGGACGACCTTTCCGAAGCTTGCACAAACTGCGATAACTACACCGAGCTTGCCGAAGTTGTAAGTGACCTCAGCGAAAGCGGTCAGTTCTCAAGCGATATAGGAATCAATATGGGTGTTGTAATGCGCATCTACTACAGCTACCGCGATTACGACGAGGTTGAGGAAGCCGTAAGCTCAGATGTTCATATTGACCGCGACAGCGTCAGCAAGATTCTGGACGGAAATATGGATATTACAGTTTCTGTTGACGATAAGGAGATTCCCTTCAATATTCTGTTCTCCGCCAACGAAGAGCATACCATGTTCACTGCTCCCGACCTGGCCGATAAGACCTTCTTCATAAACAATCAGACCTTCGGAGAGGACTTCATTGATTCGTACATTTACGATACAATGGAAATCACAGGTTTGGACGAGGATATGCTTCGAAACATTGTGATTGATCCTTTCCCCGATTCAGCTGACGCAGAAGAAAAGGCCGAAGCCGTCAACGATGCCTTCAAGGATTTCATGAAGAAGGTTGATATTGAAAGCGGAGATTCGTTTATCCCCGGATTTGAAGGTGATGTATATCACCTAAGCTTTACCGGCGTTGAGCTTGAGAAACTGATTACAGACATTATAGCTGTCTCAAGTAACGGAAGCACCGCTATCCTCGAGTCCGAAGCAGTACAGGATATGCTCGAAGAAATCCGTGAGGCAGAATATAATGTCAACCTCGGTATCGCAGACCGTAAGCTTACTGCAATGTCCTTTCAGATAGGTAACAGCCACGCAGCTTCCCTTGTACTCACCGGCGAAGACAACATCTGGAGCAGCTTCAATATGTACTCCGATGATAAGGAAACTCTGACCGGCGGCATTAATGCAACGCCTGAGGGTCTTGAGTTACGTTTTGAGCCCACTGATGAAGATGGTGCCGTTATCGTTTCTGTCAATGACGCACTCGGCAAAGCAGGCATAATATATAAAGAAGACGGAGAAGAATACGAAGTTGCCGCGTTCACCTATTCTGTCTCTGACGGTGCCGCAAGCATGAGCTTTGAAATCAATCGGGACTTCCTTGATGACTTCACAGACGGTACATTGGCAAATCTGTGCATTGATTACACGATTTCTCCCCTTACAGACGAGCCGGCAATGCTCTCAGATAAGGCAACCTCCTTTTTCGGACTTAAAGAAAGAGATTTTGTTAAGCTGATTTACGAGATTGTAGAAAATCTCGCATACGACCCCGATTTCGCCTGGGTCTTTGCCTCTTAAGCTCAATTTATTATGCCCATTATTATTCACCGCATATAACAG
>JAZRZJ010000023.1:0-15479 GCA_045601285.1 Oscillospiraceae bacterium | reverse complement strand
GCCTGTGAACTGAATAGACGAAGCAGCAGCCGTCAGCGTCTTTTTGACCATGAAAACAGACGTAATGTCTGTCGCTCCGCCTCCGCCTGCCGTAATTGAAGCAATCGCATTGACCATGCCGGTCGGGAAGGACAGCTTCCCGGTCTGGCCGGTCTTATTCCGGATCGCATTAGCAACTGCGGTAAGATCTGCGTCAAGCTGTGCGCTGTCTACAAGTTTGTCAACTGCCATCAGTAACTACCTCCTTGCCATGCCGCCAGTGTTTTTGTGGTTACGTTGCCGTTTGCGCCGACCACGAGAAATTCACCTGCGTGAGATGCGCCCTGCGATGTGTTTACTTTGCCGTTCCACGCGGCTTTTTCGGCATCTGTGACCGTGCGGTGTGTGCTGTCAGCGGTGAGGCCTGCGAGCTGCGTTGGTATGGGGTTCCAGTTGTCATCTACCCAAACCTCATTGGAGAGGATTCGACAGTAAAGTGTATGAATATATCCGTCTTCAAAGACTACTCGCTCAAACCAAAAATAGTCTTCATCAGCATTTCCAACTTGCAATGAATAATCGCCAAGCCTAACAATAAGTATTTCCCCTGCCAAATATGCCGCTTGAATTTCAGCAAAGGTCTTGTCTGTGGTAGCTATGTCCTCGTTCTCCGTGACGTTTATCAAAAATGCGGCTTCGGTCAGATAATCCGCGCCCGGAACAGCCGCAACCGCTCCGCCTTCGCCGTCGCCCTTGAGGAGCGCCGTGGTCTCCGGCAGACTTGCGCCGCTGCCGCCGGATGTGATATCTATAAGGCTTATATTGTCTCCGGCATCGTCATCGTTGCTTATCGTCACTTGATAGCGGAGTGCAGTTGTGCCTAAAACATAGTCCCCGATAAATGTCGCAATGCCCACTTTGTCGGATTCGTACAGCGCGGGTCTGAACGGAATGTAGAGATATGTGCTTTCATCGTCTACGGCAAAGGTGGATTTCGCCATGATGACAGCATCACCGTCTGCCAGCGCTGAAATTATCTCGCTGCCGCTGTCCTCAAGCTGAAGATAATCTGTGTCGCTCACCGTGACTATTTCGCCCTCGAAAACTCTGCCGCCGTAGCGATTGCTTGCCTTGCTCACGGTGCCGTTGCTGTCGATACGGTATGCCGTTTCCTCTACACCGTCCTCATAAACGCTTACGCTTTTGAAGACGTATCTTGTGCCGCTTACGCTTTTGTCGTACTGGCAGTACATCTCACTGTTGACCTCGGCAAATACGAAAATGCCCTGCTGCAGCGCAGCAGTTATCTCCGCATAAGTCTTGTCTGCGGTAATGCTTCCGCCGTTGTCGGTAATGGCAACCTTGAATGCGCCGCCGCTTTCGTAATTGTCATAGCTTATCGTCCAAACATTGCTCCTGGACACATGGATATGTACTGCGCTATGGTTACCCCAGTAATCATCATCCGGGTCTATCATGCCGCCGAAGCTGCTGCCCGCGAAATCAGAAATTTGGGCAAGCGGATATGCGTAGCCAAGAGATGAGTCATCGACGCTTAATTTCAGCATCACAACTTTTCCTGACTCATAAGCCGCTAAAATCTCCGCGTGCGTTTTGTCGGGCGTTCCGACAATTGCGGGAGTTGTTCCGGACTCTGACAACCGCGCAGTAACAAGGAAGGTGTTATTGCCGCTGCCGCCTGCATCAAGATTAATTTCGGTGTCCGTGTTGGCGTTAGCTGAAAATGTGCCTTTTGTCACGCCGCCCTGCTTGAGCGTGAGTGTGCCGTTGCCAATTGTGGGTGTACCCGATATATGCTCATACGGAAGCTTGTGAGTGCTGTCTATTACGTTTTGCTTTGCACTTAACTCATCGTCAACATACTGCTCGGTTGCGTAACCGTCTAAATCGCTCTTTTGTGCATAATCCGTGAGGTCGATTTCCGCGGCTGCGGCAGCAGCAATTTCTGTTTTGTCGGCATCGGTGAAATAGTCTATGCCCTTGACGGGAGTGTGACCGTCAATGCCATTAGTGCCGTCAGCACCGTCGCGACCGTTTGTGCCGTCGATGCCGTCAGCACCGTCTCTGCCGTTAGTACCGTTAGCTCCGTCAGCACCCTTGAGGGACGCAAGCCACTGCTCTTCTGAACCTGTGAAACCGTGTGCGCAGGCAATCTCGTATGCGGATTTGCCGTCAACACCGTCCCTACCGGCAGCACCGCCGGTGCCGATGACACCGCCTGCTTTCAGCTCTGCCACATCGGCAAGCAGAGTGTCCAGCACCTCGGGTGTGGCATCTTCGGCACCGGTGGCAGTAGTGCTGGCATCGCTTTCTCCAACTTTACCCAGAGCTTCGTTTTCTGTGCAAAGAACATATTCGCCGTTGCTTCCCAAGCCGCGCAGGGAAACAAATACTTCGCCCGGAGCCTTGAGAACTTCCCAGGGAATTGCGTTTGTATCGTTTGCAAGTGAAACCGAAACCTTGGTTTCTCCGTTTCTGAACACTGCAATTCGAGCGAGGTCGTTCCATTCAGGAGAGAAAATGAATTTAAGAAAAATTGAATTGACATTTCCCTCTACGAGAGGTTCAAGATTAGATGCCGTAATCTTGGTATGGTTAATATTTAGTCTTATCATGATAAAACCTCCTTCCATATGTAGTCTCTTTTCGGGCAAAACTTGTACGTTTAAGTGCAACGAAAAACACATTTTGAAATATTATTTACATTTACATCTGGATTTTGAGAAATTATTCTAAATCCCCATAAAACAAACGCCGCACAGAATTTTCTGTGCGGCGTTGTCGCTTATTCTTGTTCGGCATCTTTAAAGGCGAAGAAGCGCTGACCGAAGTAGTTCAGAACTATAAACAGCCCCATGCCCACCAGCATTGCCACATTTTCCTGAATGTTTACCGTCATATCGGAAAGAAGGCGGGCAGCCAGCGGCTTGGCTATGCCGTATGCCAGCAGATAGCAGACGGAGATGTTGGCCAAAAACTTGATTATATATTTCCAACTGCGCTTTTTAACCTTGAAAGTGTAGTACTTGTTCAGAAAGTAGCTGACAATACTGCCTACAACATAGTTCGCAGCGGAGGAGGACCAATAGCTGAAACCGGCTACATTATAGCATAGAAACATTACAGATGCACCGACAACAGTATTGACGATGCCTACCAGTATGAACTTGAGAAAAGTTTTATCAAAGAATTTTTTCATCATTCTATAAAAATCAGCAGAGCGGCTGCAATACAAAAAACAGTAAAACAGCACAAAAAAGGATTCAGTCCGCGCCTGTGGTTTTTTGCTGCTTAAAAAGTGAGCTTTACCGTTTTCCCGTCAAAGCCGCATTCGGCATAGGGGAAAAAGCGTCTTGCGTTTTCGATATAGTCCTCCGGAGAAGCAATCATCTGGGAATAATGCGTCAGCCAGAGACGGCGCACATTTGCCTTTGCCGCAAGCTGTGCGGTCTGGGCAAAGGTGCTGTGACCGTAAATGTCCGCCAGCTCCGCCTGTCCGTCCTCACTGTAGGTGGCATCACAGACAAGCAAATCCGCATCTTCCGAAGCCTCCGCAAGACTTTCGCAGGGTGCCGTGTCACCGCTGAATACGATTTTCAGACCTTTTCTTTCTTGTCCCGTTACCTCATGGGGAGTGACGGAAGTGCCGTCAAAGCTCACCGCTTCACCGCTCTGGAGCTTTCCCCAGAGCTTAAGGGGAACGCCGAGTGCCGTTGCCTTTTCGGGCAGAAATTTCGGAGGCCGCGGCAGAGAAAAAGCATAGCCGCAGCTTGAAGCTCTGTGCTTCGTGGGGAAGGCCGTAAGCTCTGCGCCCTTCGGCCATGCGGCGTTCAATTCGCAAAGCTTAACATCTCCTGTCAGAAGCCGCACCTCATACTGCAATGCTCCCGCAAGCTTCAGAACGGGTGAGAGCTCGTCCTCAATACCCTCGGGACCCGTGATATACAGAGTGTCGGTTCTGCCGAGGCAGTTCATGCTCTGCATAAGCCCGGGGAGACCGAAAATGTGGTCACCGTGATAATGCGTAAGGGCGATGAGGTCGGTTTTCATGAGGCTGACACGGGCCTTGCGTGCCGCCGTCTGCGTGCCCTCGCCGCAGTCGAACAATATAGTTCTGCCTCCGCAGCGCAAAACCGCGGAGGACAGAGCTCTGTCGGGAAGCGGCATGGTGGCCGCCGTGCCGATTAGTGTAAAATCAATCATTTCAGTTCTGCTTAAGGGACTGCGCAAGCTCCTTGCCCCGCGGTGAAACGGCAAGACCGCCCTTTGAGGTTTCCTTGAGCTGTGTGCTCATGGCATCGCCCACCTGACGCATGGTGTCGATAACCTGGTCGGCGGGGATAGCGCTCTTGATGCCCGCAAGGGCCATATCTGCGGCGGAAAGCGCGTTTACGGCGCCTACTACGTTGCGCTTTACGCAGGGAATTTCAACAAGACCGCCAACAGGGTCGCAGACAAGACCAAGGAGATTTTTAAGCGCCATGGCGCAGGCATCGGCCATCTGCTCGGGATTACCTCCGCGAAGGGCAACAAGTGCCGCAGCTGCCATGCCCGAGGCAGAGCCTATCTCTGCCTGACAGCCGCCCTCTGCACCCGCTATGCAGGCGCGGTTTGCAATGACCTGTCCAACGCCTGCGGAAACGTACAGAGCGTGGATAATTTCCTCCTCGGAATAACCGTAGCTCTCCCAGCAGGTGTAGAGAAGTGCGGGCAGAACGCCGCAGGCACCTGCGGTAGGCGCGGCAACAATTCTTCTCATGCAGGCGTTGGAGCAGCCCATCATGAGTGCGCGGGCAACCACCTTTGAAACAAAGGGACCGCAGAGCGTTTCACCCTTTTTTACATAGGCGTCCATAATACCGCCTTCGCGGCCAACAAAACCGCTTGCGGAAAGCATGTTGGGGTCATAGGACTCAATGGAGCTTTTCATTACCGACCATACGGTCTGCATCTTTTTGAGAGAAGCCTCGGCGGAGATGCCCTGCTCCTCGGCATCGCAGTCAAGCACCACCTGCCAGAAGGGCCTGTTGAGCTTAATGCAAAGCTCTTGAATTTCTTTTATTGAATGGAATGACATGGGCTCTCCTCCTTTCAAAGCTTAACGTTTATGTAGGTTGCCTTGAGAATGCCGTCAAACTGCTCAAGCACCTCAACGATTGCGGGGGACAGGGGGTGGTCGATTTCATAGACCATGACGGCAGTGCCGCCGCGCTTATCGCGGAAAAGCTGAAGCGTGCCGATGTTGACGGAAACGGAGGCCAGCAGAGAGGAAACATCTGCAACAAGACCGGGACGGTCTTCGTTGTAAATGATGAGGGTGTTGCTTTCGCCGCTGAAGCAAACGTCCATGCCGTCAAGCTTGTTCACCTGAATTCTGCCGCCGCCGAGAGAGGAAGCCTGAACGTCAACCTCACGTCCGCTCCTTCCGCGGAGAAGAAGCTGTGCGGTGTTGGGGTGTGCGCCGCGGAGCTCCTTTTCGGATATGGTGAACTCCATGCCCTGCTCCTTTGCAATGTCAAAGCTTACGGGAATGCGATCATCGTCGGGCTCCATACCCAAAAGACCGGCAACGATTGCGCGGTCAGTGCCGTGACCCTTGCCCGTATCGGCAAAGGAGCCATGGAAGAAGATTTCCACCTTTTCGGGAGCTTCACCGAGAAGCTGGCGGGCAATAAGACCGATTCTTGCGGCTCCTGCGGTGTGTGAACTGGAGGGACCGACCATTACGGGTCCGAGAATGTCAAAAATGTTCATAGTAAGATCCTGCCTGTAAAAGCAAATTATGTACCTACAGTATAGCCAACAAGGAGGAAATTTGCAACAATCTGTTGCGGATAACGGTTTTTTTCTATAATATTGATATCATTATGCAAGAGGTGCGCATGAAAATTAATACTAAATCCCCATGCACAAGTATTTGTGCATGGAGATTTAGTATAAAAAATCGTCATTCCGCTGTCGGCGTGACCGTTTTGAAATCCGCGGCAGACAGTATATTCCCGAGGGCGAAAAGCTTCATATATCGCCGTTTGCGGGATTGTCAAGAAGCCTGCCCTCCTCGGAAAAGCGCGAGCCGTGGCAGGGACAGTCCCAGGAATGCTCCGCAGGATTCCACTTGAGAGAGCAGCCCAGATGGGGACACTTGCGTCTTGCGGGCATAAGCAGATTGATGACAGACTCGGCGGTATTGACCGCAAGCTGTGGCTTGAGAATACTGCGCGAAGGGTTGAAAATATCCGCAAAATCGTTTGATTTTCCCGTAAGCATATCCGAAACGATCATGGCGGACAGCATGGAGCCCGTCATGCCCCATTTGTTGAAGCCCGTTTCCACGTAGAAATCCTTTGTGTGCTTTGCATACCGACCGATATAGGGAACGCTGTCAAGGCTCATGCAGTCCTGAGCCGCCCAGAAATATTTTTCCTCTGCCTCGGGGTAATTCTCCTCTGCAAAGCGGCGAAGCTCCTTCCAGTTTCCGTTTTTCTTTCCCGTGCGGCTGCCGCCGCCTCCCAGGAGCAGAAGCCCCTTGTAGCCTCTGAAGGACAAGCCCGAGTCCTTTTCGTCAACATACATTCCGTCGGGAATTTTCGCGTTTTCAAGGGCAATGACATAGGAACGGTGCTGATAAAGCTTGAGCCAGTAGGCGCCGTGCTTATTGATAAACGGAAAGTGCGTTGTACATACAAGCTTGTCCGCGGAGATCGTGCCGAAATCCGTAACGGCGGTGCTGCCGATCAGCTCACGCACAAAGGTGTTCTCAAAAATGTTCAGCTCCGGCGCTATGGCGGAAATGAACTTCAATGGATTAAACTGCGCCTGATTTGAAAACTTAACTGCGCCTGCGGTTTTGATGGGCAGGGGCAGTTCTTGGCAAAGCTCTGCGGGATAATCAATTCTCCGCAGGGCTTCCATTTCTTTTTCAAGCTTTTGCCTGCTGTCAGAAAATATATAGTTGTCCTTAAGCTCAAAATCGCAGTCAATTCCGGCGCACATTTCCCTGAACTTTCGGGATGCTGCCATGTTTGCCTCAAGATATTTTTTCGCCGTATAAGCTCCGCCGCCTTGAAGGAGCTTGTGGTAAATAAGCCCGTGCTGTGCGGTAATTTTTGCCGTTGTGTTTTGTGTGTTGCCGCCGCAGATGCGGCCTTTTTCAACAAGAACGTATTTTACGCCCTTTTGCTGCAGAAAATATGCAGTAAGAATTCCCGCCATACCGCCGCCTATTATGAGAACGTCCGTTTTGATGTCGCCCTCAAGCTGCGGAAAAGACGGGAGATAAGTTTCCTGCCATACTGATTTCACGGTATCACCTCGGGCTTATTATGAGGACAAAGGAGCGGAAAAATGCGAATAAACTTCTGCGGCTGGTATTATAAATGCCAGTCGGATACTCAGACGCTGGCGGTCATTCCAGCAATCCACGATGGCAGTCAGTCGGTGCAGATAATAACGGACAGCGGTGCGTGGACTTTCAGCGAAAATCTTGATAACTGCCTTTTCGGAAGTGACGGCTTCAGACTCAATCTGTATGAAAACGGAGCCTCCGCGGTGGGCGAGGTGAGATTCAGCAATCTTTCCCCGCTGAAAAACGATATCATGGGGCCCTTTAAATTTATGCCCTTCATGCAGTGCCGTCACAGCGTTGTGAGTATGCGTCACCGCGTTGACGGCGAAATTATTATAAACGGTGAAAAATACTCCTTCAGCGACGGACTGGGCTACATCGAGGGCGACAGGGGCTTCTCGTTCCCTTCGAAATATCTGTGGACCCAGAGCTTTTTCGAGGGCGGCTCGCTCATGCTGAGCGTTGCGGACATTCCCTTTGCGTGCAGGCATTTTACGGGCGTCATAGCTGCGATTCTGCTTCACGGAAGGGAATATCGCCTTGCCACATATCTCGGGGCAAGGGCAACTGAAATCGCAGACGGCAAAGCGGTAATACGCCAGGGCGGATATACCTTTTCAGCAAGGCTTATTGAAATGCACGCCCAAGCTCTGAAAGCGCCGGTCAGCGGCAGTATGGTCAGAACAATACACGAAAGCACGTCCTGCCGCGCCGCATACCGTTTTGAAAAAAACGGCATAATACTGCTTGAGCTTGAAACCGACAGAGCGTCCTTTGAATACGAATACGGAGGATAAAATGAACAGATTAGCCAGTGAAAAATCACCCTATCTCCTGCAGCACAGGGATAATCCGGTTGACTGGTATCCCTGGGGAGAAGAGGCCTTTGAAAAAGCAAAAACCGAGGACAAGCCCATATTTCTCAGCGTGGGCTATTCCACATGCCATTGGTGTCACGTTATGGCGCACGAGTCCTTTGAGGACGCGGAGGTGGCGGAAATCCTCAATAATAACTTTGTCTGCATCAAGGTTGACCGGGAGGAAAGACCCGATGTGGACGCTGTGTATATGCGCGCCTGCCAGGCCATGACGGGAAGCGGCGGCTGGCCAATGACGGTTTTTCTAACGCCAGACCGAAAGCCCTTTTTTGCGGGAACCTATTTTCCGAAAAAAAGCCGCTTCGGTCAGTTCGGGCTTACGGAGCTTTTGCAGAGAGTGTCAGAGCTTTGGAAAAACAGCCGTGAAAGCCTGCTGAAATCGGGGGAGCAGATTACCGCCGCAATCGGCGGGCAGAGCACAAAAAACAGCGAGCCCAGCGATACCCTTTTACAGAGGGCCGTCAACATTCTGCTGCGAAGCTTTGACACTCTGTGGGGGGGCTTCGGAACGGCGCCCAAATTCCCCACGCCCCACAATCTGCTGTTTCTGCTGAGGCGCGGTGAAAACGAAGCCGTCGAGGAAACTCTTACCGCCATGGCAAGAGGCGGAATTTTTGACCAGATAGGCGGAGGATTTTCACGTTACTCCACCGACAATAAATGGCTTAAGCCACATTTTGAGAAGATGCTTTACGACAATGCCCTGCTGATTATTGCCTACAGCGAGGCAGGCGAAAAGCTGCGCAGCGCATTTTTTACGGACATCGCAAAGCGCACGGCGGATTACGTGCTGCGGGAGCTGATGTCAGCCGAAGGCGGCTGCTTCTGCGGCCAGGACGCCGACAGCGAAGGCGTTGAGGGCAAATACTACACCTTTGCCCCGGAGGAAATCAAGTCCGTTCTCGGAGAAAGCGAGGGCGAGGAATTTTGCCGCGCTTACGGCATCAGCGAAAGGGAAAGCATACCGAACCGCATTGAATCCAAGGCATCGCCCTGGGAAAAAGAGCGCCTGCAAAAGCTGTACGATTACCGCAAAAACCGCACGAGCCTGCACACCGATGACAAAATACTTTTGTCGTGGAATGCGTGGACGATAATCGCCTTTGTAAAATGCGGCTACCTTGAGAAAGCGGAAAGAATACAGCGCTTTATCGAAAGCAGCATGACCGACAATGATAACCGCCTGTATATCAGATGGCGCGACGGTGAAGCCGCAAACGACGGTCAGCTTGACGATTATGCAGTGTATGCGCTTGCTCTGCTGACACTTTACAGGGCAACGTACAAGGTGGAATATCTTGAAAATGCGATTTTCAGAGCAGAGCAGCTTCTGGACTTTTTTGAGGACGAAAACGGCGGATTCTTCTTAACCGCCCATGATGCAGAGCAGCTTATCAGTCGCCCGAAGGAAAGCTATGACGGCGCGATACCCTCGGGAAACTCAGTTGCTGCAATGGTTTTGGAAACTCTGGCGCAGCTTACGGGGGAAATAAAGTGGCGAAGAGCCGCCGACCGTCAGCTTCGCTTCATGGCGGGTCAGGCGGAGGAATATCCCGCAGGCTTCTGCTTTGCCATGCTTGCAATAAGCAAGGCTCTGTCACCGAGCCGCGAGCTTATTGTCTGCGGTGCAGAGCTTCCGGCTGAGCTTAAAAAGATCAATACAGATGATTTTAACGTGCTGTATAAATCCAATGAAAATGCGGAGCGCCTTGCAAGGTGCGCCCCCTTCACTGAGGAATATCCCGTTTCCGCCAGAGGCACAAGCTGGTATCTCTGCGAAAACGGCGCCTGCCGAAGAGCCGTAACAAGCTTTGAGGAGCTTAATATATAGAAAGCACGGAAGTCAAAAGACTTCCGTGCTTTAATTAATCAGCGCAAACCGATGCCCTCTATTGAGGTGCTGGGTTCAATGGAGCTCAGATCTTCAACCTGCGTGGGCTTTGAAAGACTGAAGGTGTATATTTTGCTGTAATCCATGCGTGCGGCAAGCGACAGCGTTTTCCGCGACGTATTGTAAATACAGCTCCAGAGCGTCGTTATATTGTAGAGATTATTGTTGTGGCGGTAGTTCAGATGAATATCGCTTAACAGGTCAAAGCTCTGCTCAAAGGTCAGAACGTTTTTGTTTTTAGACAAAGCCTCGGAAATCATGTCATAGCGCTCGATACCCTCGGGGTCGTAAACCTCGCTGTCCTTCCCGCCGTCTTCGGCAAGATAGAAATTGGTCACAAACAGCCGTTTAAATTCGGGATTGTCGGAGCGTATAACGCGGATCTCATTGTTCACATACTCCACAACCGCCGCATCTCCGTCTGCGTCGGTGAGCATATAGTGGAAGCAGCAGCCCAGGGAATAGCCGAAGATGACCGTGTCCTGAATGTCGAAGGATTTGAACATCTCAACTGCTTCCTCAACATTTGCGCAGTTGTCAAGACAGCAGCGAACCATGGCAGTGGTGAACATCTTGACCTTGCCCGTGTCCTGCTTGGTACCCTTTTCGTGAATCTGCAGGACTGCCATTGTAAGCCCCTTTTCGTTCATTCCGTCAAGACAGAAATAGGGAGCAAGCAGAGTTCTTCTCCGGCCCATGACCGATTTGGGCTTGCAGTGGTCAAAGGTCAGCAGAAAGTTCGCGTCAGCAACTGAAATGCTTTCGTAGGCATTCTTCGGGTGAGTCCAGACAACATAGCAGGGACCGTCCATGTAGTCAAAGTTACGGCCCATGAAGTGCTCGCCTTTTTCGTTATAAGCTTCAAAGGCCGAGCAGGCACAGCCTGCATTGGGGGGCTGAAACTTGAACCTGCCTTTGAAAATACGGCGTGAGGCGTAGGCGAAAAGCTTTGCCGCAGAGGGAGCGCCTCTTTTCATGAGGTCGGGCAAATCATAGTCGTACAGGTAATCCAAAAGGAAAATGTTGTCGCCCAGCGTGCGCATACTGCTCATGGTGGGCCAGAAGTTTTTGCAGTACGGGGTGTTTCCGAAAAGCTTGTAATAAAGCTTTTCCGCTTTCGTGTATTCAATTTCTTCCGTGCAATCCTGAACTTGAGTTTCTGACATAACGCACCTCTATATAAATTTTTTGAGGAAAATCCTGTTGGAAACCGCTCTGAAAAGAAGCTTTGCAACGCCCATCTTTTCGGTCTTGTATTTCTTGCCGTGGAGGTAGAGCGCCTTGATTTCGATGTTCTCAATATCGGGGGAGATAAGGGGATTTTCCGCCAGCACGACGAAGTCCGCAATCTTGCCCGCGGTGAGAGTGCCGCGGAGCTTTTCCTCGTGGCTCATGTAGGCGGGATTTGCGGTGATCATGCGAAGCGCCTGAAGTCTGTCAAGGCGCTCGGCGGGGTTGGGGTGATTTACCGAGCAGTGCATACCGCGCAGAGGCTTGGGCAGAGTGCAGGGACCGTCAGAGCCGTCGCCCACCACAAGACCGAGTCTGTGCATGGTGCCGAGGGCGTTGAGGGAATCCGTGCGCTCACGTCCCAGAATGGAGCAGAGATATTCGTCGGGCTCCTCGCGCCAGTAGATGAAGGGTGACTGGGCTGCGATGCAGAGCTTTATCCTTGCCGCGCGCTCAAGCTGCTCTTTGCTTGCAAGGCAAACGTGAATCATGATGTGGCGGGCATCGGTCCAGGGCTTGTCGGCGTATGCCGCCTCGTATGCGGTTATACACTGCTCAACGGCGGCATCGCCGATGGCGTGCATGGTAATCTGCCAGCCTTCGCGGTTTGCACCGATTGCAAAGGCGTTTACCTGCTCCTGAGTGTAGTTGAGAACGCCCTTGTTTTCGGGATCGTTTGTGTAGGGCTCAAGCAGGGCCGCGTCCTCAGAGCCGAAGCAGCCGTCGAGGGCAAGCTTGAAGCAGCCGCCCACACGCTTGAAGCCGTGCTTTTTAACGGCCTTAAGGTCCATGGCCTGAAAGAAAACCCGGAAGGCCTGGGGCAGAGCGGGAACGAGAAGCTTGATCATGTCAACGTCAAGGTCGTTTGCAAAGCCCACACCCTCAACGGTATGTACAAGTCCGATGCCCTGAGAGGCGAGGTAATCCGCGCCGCCGTAAAGACCGCGGATTATGTCCATGGTGGGAATAAAGGCGGTCGCCTCGTTGACACCGTCGTAGTAGGCGTTCTGATACAGCCAGCCGTTTTCCGCGTCACAGCCCGGGTCGGACTTGACCTTGTCGGAGAGCAGAGCCATCATGGCGCTGTTGCAGACTGCGGCATGGCCGTCGTACTTCATGATGATGAGCGGGCGGTCAGCCCATTTGTCAAGGTCAGCCTTCACGGGAAGACGCTTTTCCTCAACGGTATGGGCGGTGGTGCCGTAGCCCATGAGTATTTTTGCTTTTTTGTGGCTGTCGGCGTATTTCTTTACCTCTGCCGCCGCCTCGTCAAAATTGCAGGCATCGGTGACAAAGAAGGTGTTCTTGAACACGCACAGTGAGCCGAAGTGCATGTGGGTATCGCCGAATGCGGGAGTGACGGTTGCGCCCTTAAGGTCAATTTTCTGTGCCTTTGCATACCGGGGAGGCAGATCCTCCTCGTTGCCTATCCACTTTATGAAGCCCTTGTGCTCCACCATGGCGTTATATACGTTGTTGTCCTCCTCGCAGCTTAAAAATGCGGCGTTTACGTAGAGCTTCATAGCTTACTCCTTTTCAAACATTTCGTGCGCGATTTCATAGGCATGGAGCGCCTTATCGTACCACATCTGCTTGTCATCGACCTTGGTGCCGATGGCTTCCTTGTAAATTGCCCACACAAACCAGTGCCAGAGACAGATGGCAAGGCAGGCAAAGTAAAAGCGCTTTTCCCTGAAGGACAGCTCATGCCCCTCGTAAAGCTCCGCAAGCGCCATGTAGTCATCATCGTCAAAATCAAGGCTTGCGGTGAAATAGGCCACGTCCACGGGGGGATAGGCGTTGCCGCTGTACTCCCAGTCAATGAGGGCGACGCTGCCGTCAGCGCCGTGGAGCATATTCCAGTGCCAAGCGTCGTTGTGGCAGAGGCATTTTTCATAGCCCTCCGCCTCCATCATTTCATAAAGACGGCTCATGTCCTCATAGGTCTTCTCATAGGGAATGAAGGCACCGGGCTGCTGCTCCTCAAGAAGCGCGGCATAAACGCCCGTCATGTTCATGTAGTCATAGTCCCAGGGGCAGAGGATTTTCTGCTCGTGCAGTCTGTGCAGCATACCCATGGCGACCTTCTGGTCTTCGGCGGAATAGGGGTCAAAATGCCGGCAGCCCTCGAGAAATTCGCTCATCTTCCAGCCCTTTTTCCCGTCTATGACAATGAAGGTTTCGTCAAGCCCGATTTCCTTTGCAAGCTTTTCGGAGAAGGCCTCGCACTCTCGCCTGATGAACCGGCTTGTGCCTTTACCCGGGTGGCGGTAGATGTAGCCCTTGCCATTGACGTCAAAACGGAAGGAGATGTTGGTAAGCCCCACCTTCATGGCCTCGATATTTAAAATGTCTTCGGTTTTGCAGCCCAAAACTCCGCAGATGTTGTCAAAAATCCCGGGGTCAAGGCTCATGATGTAATCTTTATCAAATGTCATAAGCTTTGTCTATTGCTTTAAGCTCCTTAAAGCTGTCAATCTCAACAATGTCCTCAAGGGTGCATTCACGCACCTCAACCTTGTATTCACCCTTAAACTTCACAAGGGGAACCTGCTCCCAGTAAAGCTCTCTGCCGCCGGGAACCTCAAAGGCGGCGGGAATATGCTCGGCAAGCTTTTTACCCGCTTCCTCGTCCCAGTAGGAAATTCCCACCTCCTGCCAGCAGTCAATTCCGCCCACCTTGAGCTCGGTGATAATGCCGTTTTTGACCTCAAAGCACCAGTCGTCCGAGCGTTCCATGGGAATTGCAAGGAAGTTGGATCTGTAACAGTATTTTTTAATGAGCGCAGGATTGCTCAGCAGCAGGTCGGCCTCAAAAAGATAGGCGCTGCACAGCAGGTCCTTTGCGAGAAGTGCAGAGGAAATGTTGTTTGCCTCGTTAAACATGTTGTTGTCGATGAACTTTATGCCGGGGTACTTGTACAGAAGCTGGTCAAAGTTTTCCTTGAGATAGCCGCGCACAATGTAGATTTCCTCAATGCCTGCAGCCACAACCGCGTCAAGCAGAGTGTCGATAATGCGCCTGCCGTTTACGCGCACAAGAGGCTTGGGCGTGTTCAGCGTGATGGGAACCATGCGTGAACCGAAGCCTGCGGCGATAAAAATTGCTCTTTTTACGCGGTAGGGCTCCAGCGCCTCAAGACCGGAGGCGGTGATTGCGCCGTCGCATACAAAGCCCAGGTCGCAAAGCTCCTTTGCGGCGCGGTTGACGGTGCCGAGACTCATGCCCGTTTTGCCCTGAATTTCACGCTGGGAAAGGGGAGTGCCGCTTTCGGCCAGAGTGGAAAGAATATCAAACTGTTTTCTTGTAAGCTTGCTCATATTATGCTCCGTAAAATTGCTGCAGCGTTCAAAAATCGGTTAGATATTACAAAATTTGAACACTGCGATTATATTACCGTAGACGGACATTGTCAATATATAAAGGAGTCCCCGTTCCATACGGAACGGGGATTTCAGGGAATTATTTGTTCATGTCGATGATGTTTTTGTAAAAATCAACTGCGCCGGGGAGACAGTCGGCCTCAATGTTTTCGTTGACACCGTGCATACCCTTAAGCTGCTCGGGACCGTAGATCACGGGAGCGAAGCGGAAGCAGTTGTCGCATATCTCCTGATAGAAGCGGCAGTCCGTGCCGCCGGTCATTACATATGGGCTCCGCGGCAGACCGGGGAAGGTTTTCTCAATTGCCGCGGTGATGAGCTTCCAGCCCTCGCCGGTGATGTCCACGGGAGGATAGAAGTCATCGGCGGTGACTATCTCGGTCTCAAGGCCGTATTTTGCGGCGATCTTTTCAATGATGGCGTTGCTCTCATCCATGCCCTGATGGGGGATGTAACGCAGGTTTGCGCCCACGGTGGCCTCCTGAGGGAGCACGTTGAAGGCATCGGAGCCGGACTGCATGGTGAAAGCTATGGTGGTCTGGAGCATGGCCGCAGCCTGCGGCGACACCATGGGCATTGCCAGCTTCATAAGCGGCCCGAAGAGCCATATGTTGCCCAGCAGAAGCCGCATGGGGAAGCTGCCGTAGGGGGCCATCGCCTCAAACATGGCCCTGACCTCCTTGCAGATAACGCGCATGAACGGATCATGCTTCTCACCGCGGATTTCAAAGGCAGCGAGACGGGCGATAGG